>NZ_JBZXEA010000019.1:0-43755 GCF_058725345.1 Pseudomonas sp. DW-iso17
CAGATCCGGTGAAGTTGGCGGGGGGGATCAATGGGTACCGGTATGTGCCCAATCCGACGGGATGGGTAGATCCCTTAGGGCTGAGCTGTAAGGTTGGAATTTGTCCTGGCTCAAAAATCGACGCTCCAGCAAAAAAAATACCCAGCGGCGTACTAGACGGGCATGAAAAAGCAGGCGGACATCTGATTAAGAAGCACGTAGAGCGGACTGACTATCAATTGGTAGAAAGGCTTGAGGTGGAGCCACATATACCTGCAGCGTCTACGTTCAAAACTTTAGAAGACGCAGAAGCACTTGTATCCAAAAGCTTGGCTTCGCACAGTCAGGAAATATCCAAATTCCTACAAGGAACGAAGGACAAGCATATTATCAGAGAGCATTCGAGCCAACCCGTAGGGTTGAGCGTTATAAGAGGCACCACAGAATCCATACCTGTTTATAAGTTTATGCTAGTTTTAATTCGAAAACCAAAAATGCCAGACGGCTACCTTTTACTGACAGGATACCCAATAGAAAAATGAACAACCAACTAACTGAACTTCAGCAATTCTTTGGAGCTTACTTCCATCAAGACTGGGTAGATGAGCACGCCACAGCTGACGAGGTCATTGATGCTTTTCTACTAGTCTCATCTACGGATGTAATCACCACCGTAAAAGAAGAAATTCTAGAACTGCTCAAATACTATACAAACGAATCAAATCTTTTGGAGAACCTGCTACACAAACAATATTGCTATTATTATTATCCGCACGAGTGGGCATCAGGGCCGCTTTGGCTGAGCCACATCGTAAGAAAAATTGAGAACTACTTACTCCTCAAACAATAATCGATCGCCCCCCTAAACAAATCAGCACCGCCACTAAAGGAAAAATCCTATGCAGTTAAGTACGCAGTTTAAAAGTCATCGAGCGCAACTCGCTGTACTAAATGAGGTAACCACCAGAGCAGAACGCAACCTACCGCCTTTTACCGGGGAAGATTACTACGGCAACCCAGTTGTCCGAATCGAAATGCAGGGTTGCGGAAGAGGATACATACCAAACCCTTCTGACCGAAACAATCCAATACTTGATGAAAACATGGATGCAGCGATCGCAAAATTTGATCGCGAAACCAAAGAACTTTATACCGTATTCCCTGTGGGTAATGACCAATGCTGAAACACCCTTTTCTAGATATCCCGTACGCACCGAAACTTCGGCACTTACTCAGCCCGTTCGATATTTATGATCGCGAAGAGACTTTAGGTGAAGAGTTTGCACGTTACGACATCAACCTTGACACAGACAGAAGACGACTGATCGAAAAATACATAATTGAGAAATCTTCAGATCTAAGCTATCGACATCGCAAGGTTTTATGCGACAAATTGGGGGCTGCACTTAGCGACGAAACCTTTGATTTTTCGCACTTATTGAGACAGGCTCCCGGCTATTATTGCACCCTGCCGTGGGGATGGAGTGAAATGGACAATCCAAAAGGTTTTTTCGAAGAAATTTATAGATTAACTAATGAATGGTGGAAAGAAGACCTCCAAAAAGCCAGCCTCGAAGACCCTGCCACATGGTGACTTCCACATTGAATACACCGAGTACTCAATGTGGGACGGGGCAAGCCCTAATGCCAATCAGTCAAGCGAACACAACGCTCAAATCAACAAATACCAAATGTGGGAGCTGGCTTGCCTGCGAAAGCGGTACTGCAGTAACACATGCAGCGACTGACGCGCCGCCTTCGCGGGCAAGCCCGCTCCCACAGGGGGATCTGCGCTTACCTGGAACTCCTCCCACATTCAAACCCGCTTCGCTTTGCAATTCAATGATCTGTATGGAGAAGTTTATAGGTGAAGGGTATAAAAGGGATAAATCAGAATATGGAAAACAGAGATAAGCCTTTGCGCATTTGAATGAAGACAGAAACCTCTTTACTGCTTACATGGACTTTTAAACATGAAAAGTCAACCACAGCTATCAATACTTAAAGGATTATTATTTACCTACTGCATCGAAAACACCAGAGATGCGGACCGAGAAGAGCTAATTACCTCTATAAACGTGAACCATCACGAGGAACTCACATGGTTATTCAACCAGCTAACCAAGCCTGAATTCATCAAATATAAGCAAGATGAAAGAGAATGGCACATCAACACACTCCAGCATTTTCTCAGCACGGACGAAAATTTTAAGTCCGTATTTTATCTATTTGACACTTACTTCGAAGATGAAATCGTCGACAACAGAGCCTTTATGAAAACATTGCTTGAATGTCTAATTCGTTATCACGCTCAAGCGACAGCAGACGAATAATCCAACAAAACCAAGCGAACACGATCAAATGTGGGAGCTGGCTTGCCTGCGAAAGCGGTAGTGCAGTAACACATGCAGCGACTGACACACCGCCTTCGCGGGCAAGCCCGCTCCCACAGGGGATCTGCGTTTGCCTGAGGGGCATTCCTCCCCCATTCAAATCTGCTTCGTTCGATCATCCAGTGTTCTGATCAGCGCTTGGACAACTCCATAATCATCCGACTCAACAAATAAACCCGCGGCACCACACTCTCCACCTCGGCATATTCCTCCGGGGTGTGGATATTGCCCCCCACTATCCCAAACCCATCCAACGTCGGCGTGCCTACCCCGGCGGACAAGCTGGCATCCGCCGCGCCGCCGCTGCCTTCGATGGTCAACTTGCGTCCCAGTTCGCCATAAATCCCTTGGGCCATCGCCACCAACTTATCCGACTCGGCCGTCTGCGGCATCGGTGGCAGGCCGCGCTGCAGGCTGGTGTTCACTTCGGTTTCCGGGATCAATTTGTTGGCTGAAACCCGGGCCAGGTCTTTCTCGATCCGGTCGAACTCTTCCGGCAAGGCCGCACGCACGTCGGCCTTGGCGGTGGCTTGGTCAGGGATGACGTTGGTGCGGTCACCGGCCTTGAGCACGGTGAAGTTGATGGTGGTTTTCTTGTCTTCATCGCCGAGTTTGCCCAGTTGCAGGATCTGGTGCGCGGCTTCCATGGCGGCGTTGCGTCCCAGTTCCGGGGCGACGCCGGCGTGGGCGGCCTTGCCTTTGACTTCGACCACCGCGGTGGCGCTGCCTTTGCGCCACACCACCAGGCCGTCGGCGGGGCGGCCGGGTTCAAGGTTCAGGGTCACGTCGTGGCCCTTGGCAGTGTTGCGGATCAGTTCGGAGGCGGCGTCGGAGCCGGTTTCTTCGCTGGCGTCGAGCAGGAAGGTGATCTGCGCGTAGTCCTTGAAACCCTGGCTTTTGAGGACTTTGAGCGCATAGATGCCCGCGACGATGCCGCCCTTGTCATCCATCACGCCGGGGCCGTAGGCGCGGCCGTCCTTGATGTGGAAGGGGCGCTCGGCAGCCGAGCCTTCCTTGAATACGGTGTCCATATGGGCCATCAGCAGGATCTTGGCCTTGCCGGTGCCTTTGAGGGTGGCGACCACATGGCTGTTGTTGGCGGCTTTATCCGGCACCAATTCGATGGTGAAACCCAACTGTTTCAACTCGTCCACGGCGATATCGCGCACTTGGGTCAGGCCCGGCTCGTAGCCTGAGCCCGAGTCGATATTCACCAGGCGCTCCAGCAGCTTCAAGGCTTGGGCCTTGTATTGTTCGGCCTGTTGCTGGATCTGTTTATGAGGCTCGGCGCTGTAGGCCGGCAGGCTGAAAGACAAGGCCAGGGTAGCGGCCAACAGGGTACGCGGGAAGGTGAAGAACATGGACCGATCCTTGTTTTTTGTTGGAGGGTGCCCCGCCACCCTACCCCACTAAACTGACCGCAACCAACTGCCCTGTACCGAGCTGACCCGGTTGCGCCCGCTGCTCTTGGCTTCATACAGCGCCTGGTCGGCATCGTTGAGCCAACTGATGGAGTCGGCGTGGCTCGGCTGGTACGGCGCCAGGCCGATGCTCAGGCTCACTCGCAGTGTTGGGTCCTGGGCGTAGGCCAAGGCGTTGAAGCGACCGCGCAAGGCCTCCATCACCTCGGTGGCACGGTTGAGGGGCATATCGGGCAGGATCACGCAGAACTCATCACCGCCATAACGGCCGGCCAGGTCGGTGGTGCGCAGGTTCTGGCGCAGCACCTTGCTCAGTTGGCGCAGGACGATATCGCCGGTCACATGGCCGTAGGTGTCGTTGATGGTCTTGAAGTGGTCGATGTCGATCAACGCGATGGCGGCACCGGCCGGGCCACGGCGGCAACGTTGAAATTCGAGGTCCAGATGGTCCTTCCAGGCGCCGTGGTTGAGCAGGCCCGACAGGCTGTCGGTGCGGCTCAAGGCCAGCAGTTCACGTTTGTGCCGGGCCAAGGTGACGGCCTGGCGATAGCAGATCCATCCCAGGGCCAGGGGATACAGCATCAGGATCGGCAGGCAGGCATACAGCTGGGCTTGGGTGGTCAGGGCGACAAACCCAGGTGTGAACAGCAACAACGCGGTGCCCAGTCCCAGTGCCTGCGCCACCCAACCCGCGAACAGGAAGCGCGGCCCGCCGATGGCGACGTTGTTCATGCTCATCATCGACAGGGTGGTGACGCTGGGCAGCGGGTTGAAGTGCATCGCGCCAACCCAGAACCCACCGCAAAAGGAATCGAACAGCAGGCTGCGGCGTTCGCTGCGCAAGGTATTGGCCGAGCGCAACGAGCATTGAAAAGCCAGGTGCGGCCACGCAAAGGCATTGACCAGCATCCAAGCCCATACCCACAGGGAGGGGTTCAACGGATACATGCCGAACGCCACGCACACAAAGCCGAGCGTCAGCCCCAGCAGGCGAGATTTGTACAAGCGCAAAGCGAGCGGAAGTCCTTTTCCTCCGACGGCTGGCATGGTGGGGGCGATCCTGGGTGAATGCCTGGAGTCTAACAGGGCGACGTCAAATCGCCACTACCGCTTATTGGCTAATACTTCAGTGCGAAAACCCGCGTGCCAGCATCAAGGCGACGCCCAACAGCAAGACGGCCGTGACCCGCTGCAACAACACCCGGCGCTTGGGGTTTTCCAGCACGTGCTTGATGCGCTGGCCGAAATAGCAATACAGGCAGCCGCTGGCAAATTGCAGCAGCAGGAAGGTCAGGCCAAGGATGGCGATGTCCGCCGCCGAACTGTGTTCACCGGCGCCGGCAAACTGCGGGAACACGGCGCTGAACATGATGATGGTCTTGGGGTTGGAAAACCCGGTCAACAGCCCTTTGCCAAACAGGCTGCGCGAACCCTCCACGGCACCTGCGTTGTTGATCGACACGCCGCTGCTGGTCCACTGCTTGTAGGCCAGGTAGAGAATATAGGCCACACCGACAAACTGGATGGTCTGGGTAATGGCAAGGTTGCCCTTGATCAGTTCCGAGAAGCCCACGGCAAAGATCAGGATGGAAATCAGGTAAGACACACTGGCGCCGATCTGCGCGGGGATCGAACTGCGCAGGCCGTCCTTCAGGCCCAGGCTCAACAACAACAAGGTCATGGGGCCGGGGCTGAAGGTCATGGTGGCGCAAAACAGCAAAAAGTAGAGAAACGACGACAGGGTTAACGCACTTGTCATGGCCAGGGACCTTGAATTAAGAGAACAACAGCAACGAGGCGAGCGCCTCAAGCGCCCGCCCCAGGCCGGTCAGGCGACGGCGATTTCAGTCGTCAGGGACTCGCGGTACATCACCGCAAGGTCAGCCAGCGCGGCCTTGGCGGTCTGGTTACGGGTTTCAAACGCCACCAGGCCCTTCCAGTTGGTCTCGACAATGGCCTGCACCACATCGGCGTAATCACAGTTACCGTCATGGATGCCGAAGTGCTGGTCTTGCACGCCGTTGTTGTTGCTGAAGGAAATGCCCTTGATCAGGTGGTGGTATTTGCGCACCACTTCTGCCGGCAGGCCGTTCTCGATGTTGGCGTGGCCGGCATCGAGGAAGAAATACACATTGCTATGGGCTTGCAGGCGCTCGAACACAAAGGCGTATTCGGCTTCATGGGTAAAGATGTAGTGGAACGGCCGATAGTTGACGTAGTTGGACAGGTTCTCCAGGTAGATATCCGTGCCCTTGGCCTCGGCATAGCGCGCCAGTTCCTGCACCGACTTGAGGTAATGCTCCAGGGCGACCTTCTTGGCCATCAGCACCATTTTCGGCTCGACGATGCAACCGCCGTGAATGATCAACGGCGCGCCCAGGCGGCTGGCGATGTCGATTTCCTTTTTCACATACTCCACGGCAGCGCTGCGGAAGGCTTCTACATCACTGCCCAACGGTGCCTTGAAGTTGCCGTGGAAAACCGGCTTGACCCCAGTCGCCGTGATTTGCGCCTGCAGGCTTTCGATACGCGCCTCGGTCCAGTCATCGACCATTTCGCCGAACAGGCTGCCGTCGATGTACCAGTGGGTGCAGTCACCTTCGATGGCGGTTTGCAGGCCCTTTTCGGCGCCCAGGTATTTCTGGTGGGCCACACCGGTGCAGAACGGGACGGTGGCGTTGATCAGTTTGCTTTCCATGGAGCGATTCCTTTCGTTGATGGAGTGTCAGGCGAATTGACGTTCAGGAAGATTGATGGCCATGAAGTCGGCCTTGGTCACGCCGCAATCCGGGCATGTCCAGTCTTCAGGCACCTCTTCCCAAGGGGTGCCTGCGGGAATTCCGTCCTCCGGAATACCCAGTTCTTCTACGTACATAAAACCGCAGGGTGCGCACATATAAGTCTTCATGGAAATGCAGAATCCATTGCTCAGGTGTAGGAAATATCGCCATCTCCAGGCGAGATGCCGCGCAGTCTAGGGGAGTGGCATTGCGCAAGGCAGGTAAAGTGATGCCTAATCCGGCCTCACTTCACCGGTAAAATCACCTGCAAACACAAGGACGCGTCATGTTTGTATCCGCCATCGCTTTCGTAGAAGGCACGCCCAAGGTCCAGCAGATCGTCGAGGCGTTCAGCCACGCCATCGAAAATGGCGAATGGGCACCGGGCAGCAAACTGCCATCCGTGCGTGAGCTGACCCAGATCCTCGGCGTCAGCAAGTTCACCCTCAATGAGGCTCTGGACCGCCTGCGCGGTCGCCACCTGCTGACCTCGAGCCAGGGCCGCGGCTACTTCGTGGCGATGGACAGCACACGCCCTGCTTCGGCGACCTGGGTCGATCTACTGCCCCAAGACCTGCTCAGCGTATTGCGCCGGCCCTTGGCCACCGCCAGTGGCGAACTGCGGCCCGGTGGCGGACACCTGCCGGAGGACTGGCTCAATGGCGAAGCGATCCGCCAGGCCATGCGCAGCGTGGTGCGTGCGCCGTCGCTGCGCATCGCCGGGCTGGGCACGCCGGCGGGGCTGTTGCCGTTGCGCCAGGCGCTGCAACAGAAACTGCATGGCGAAGGCTTGTCGGTGCCGGTGGAGCAAATCATCACCACCCCCAACACCGTGCAGGGCCTGGACATGCTCATGCGCCTGCTTGCACGCCCCGGCGACACGGTGTTGCTCGACGCGCCGTGCTATTTCAACTTCCACGCCAACCTGGCGCTGCATGGGGTCAAGGTCGTTACCATTGAGCGCCGCCCCGATGGGTTCGATTTCGCGGCCCTCGAACAGTTGCTGGCCGAACACCGCCCCAGCCTTTACCTGACCACTAGCGTTCTGCATAACCCCACCGGGCATTCCTTCAGCCCCAGCCAGGCGTTTCGGCTGCTGCAACTGACCCAGCACTATCACTGCCATATCGTCGAGGATGATCTTTATGGCGACCTGCATCCCAACCCTCCTCCACGCCTGGCCGCCGTCGCCGGGCTGGAGCAGGTCACCTACTTGTCGGGGTTCTCCAAGAGCCTCAGCGCCAACACCCGCGTCAGCTACGTCGTGGCCGCGCCGCAACTGGCCGCCAACCTCACCAATATGAAATTGATGAGCGGCGGCGTCACCTCCGAACTGTTCGAACAAATCGTCTACCGTATGCTCAGCGAAGGCAGCTATGCCAAGCATCGCAAGCGCATGGCGCAACGCCTGATGGAGGCCGGAGGGCGCGTCGAACAATGGCTCAAGCGCTGCGGGTGCGAACTGCCGATGGCGTATGAAGGCGGGATGTTCATCTGGGCACGCCTGCCGCCTGGCGTGAACGGCGAACTCCTGGCTCAGCAAGCCCTGAAACGCAGCATGGTGCTGGCGCCCGGTGCGCTGTTTGGCTATGACCCGGCCCATCGCGACTCGATGCGCTTCAATGTGGCCCACAGTGATGAGCCACGGGTGCAGCGGGTATTTGAGGCGCTGTTGTTGCATGGGGTGGCACACAAAAGCAAAAGCGGCCCAACGTAACCACGATGCGAAGCGAGTAGCTCTTGCTCTTGCTCTGATTTTGATCTCGGTATAACTGCGTCGGCTGTCAGGCCGCCTTCGCAGGCAAGCCAGCTCCCACAGTTGGATCGCGGGGCGTCGGGTGGATACGCATCGGCTCGCGCCGTAAGCCTCCCGTCAACCCGGCAACGGAATCACCCGCAACGGCCGCACCGACTTGTAGGAAAAGCTCGAATAGATCTCCTTGACGCAGGGCAACGTCTGCAAAACCTCGCGGGCAAACTCGCCAAACGATTCCAGGTCTTTGGCCACCACTTCCAGCAAAAAGTCATAGCGCCCCGAGACGTTATGGCACGCCACAATCTCCGGAATCGCCAACAGGCGCTGCTCGAACGCGCGGGCGATTTCCTGGGTGTGGCTTTCCATCATGATGCTGACAAACGCGGTCACCCCATAACCCAGCGCCTTGGGAGAAAGGATCGCCTGGTAGCCACTGATCACCCCGCTCTCCTCCAGGGTGCGCACCCGGCGCCAGCACGGTGAGGTGGTGAGGGCCACCCGCTCTGCCAACTCGGCCACGGTCAGGCGGGCGTTGCCTTGCAACGCGTTTAAAAGGGCTTTGTCCGTACGGTCCAGCTTGATGGGCATAACGTGCCTCTAATCATTATTTTTATCGATGTTTGATCCACAAACGCGGGTTTTTGCAGGCTTTTTCGCAAAGTTCATCTGTGGTTATGAGCATAGCATTGTAGGAAATAAGGAGCGCCCGACATGCACACTCAACACACCAGCTTCGGCTTTTGCACCCGTGCCATTCACCATGGCTATGACCCTGTTGACCATCACGGCGCCCTCGTTCCGCCCATCTACTTGTCTGCCACCTTCGCCTTCCCCACCGTCGAATACGGCGCCGCCTGCTTTGCCGGCGAAGCCAGCGGCCACTTCTATACGCGCATTTCCAACCCCACCCTGGCCCTGCTGGAGTCACGCATGGCCAGCCTGGAAAACGGCGAGGCCGCCGTAGCATTCAGCTCCGGCATGGGCGCGATTGCCGCAACGTTCTGGACCCTGTTGCGCCCGGGCGACGAGATCATCGTCAGCCAGACCCTCTATGGCTGTACCTTCGCCCTGTTGCACCATGGCCTGGGCGAATTCGGTATCAAGGTGCGGCATGTCGACCTGACCGACCTGGCCGCCCTGCAAGCAGCATTCTCCCCGGCCACGCGCATGCTCTACTGCGAGACGCCGGCCAACCCCAACCTGCGCCTGATCGACATCGCCGCCGTGGCCGAGTTGGCCCATCAACAGCCGAATGTCACCGTGGTGGTCGATAACACTTATTGCACGCCCTATCTGCAACGCCCCCTGGAACTGGGTGCCGATGTGGTGGTGCACTCGGCCACCAAATACCTCAGCGGCCACGGCGACATCACCGCAGGTGTTGCGGTGAGCAACCAGGCGCTGGCACAGCGCATCCGCCTGCAAGGGCTCAAGGACCTGACCGGCGCAGTGATGTCACCCCAGGACGCGTCGTTGCTGATGCGCGGCCTCAAGACCCTGGCCCTGCGCATGGACCGTCATTGCAGCAATGCCCAGGCGCTGGCCGAAGCCTTGCAGGCGCACCCGGCCGTGGAGAGTGTGATCTACCCCGGGCTGCGTTCCTTCCCCCAGTACGAACTGGCGACCCGGCAAATGAAACTGCCCGGCGGCATGATTGCCTTTGAACTCAAGGGTGGGATCGAGACGGGCCGGCGCTTTATGAACGCACTGCAACTGTTCACCCGTGCGGTCAGCCTGGGAGATGCCGAATCACTGGCCCAACACCCGGCGAGCATGACCCACTCCACCTACACCCCCGAGCAACTTGCGCAGCACGGTATCAGCGAGGGCCTGGTGCGTTTGTCGGTGGGGCTTGAAGACGTTGCCGACCTGCTGACGGATATCCAACAGGCCCTGGCCAAGTGCAGCGGTGCCAACCTGCGGCCAGCCCCCACAGCGGTTTATGCCATGAAATAGCGCATCAAGCCGTACGTTTTGCGGTGCCTGGGCGGCGGTCGGAAGGATCCGACTGCCGTTCTACATGTTTAATGCTTTTTTTCGCAGATTGGATCCCCCTCCTTTAGCCAGCCTGTACTAGCATGTCCGCAGCGGGACGCACTATCACTGCAGGTTATTCACATTCGTTACCTTCTTAACCCCCGTCGCTATAAAACCGAACACCTGCACGAAACTCATGGACGAATTGATGAACTCACACCTGTTCCCACAGATAGGCAAGGTCATCGCCAGCACCGGCAGCCGCCATTTTCCACGCATGCTGCATGACCTGATCCTCACCCAACTGGCAGTGGACGCCACCCATATCACCCAATTGCACGTCAGCCGCGAAGGCCTTGGCCGCCGCAAGATCAGCCCGGTGTACACCGATTCGGTGGCGGCCTTGGGCAGCGAGCAACTCGCCGCACAACTGCACCTCACGGGCCGCAAGGACGATGTGCGCTATGTACTGTCGGTGTATCGCTCGCACCCGTCCGACAGCTTTTCCGCGCAAGAACGCAGCATGCTCCAAGACTTCTCCGCGCTGTTGCTGCCCATGGTGGAAAAACACATCACCGCGCTGCAGCCATCGCTCCCAGACAGCCCGTGCGCAGTGCCCCAACATCAGGGCATCGACACCTTGCACCGACGCATTCAGGAGCGCCTGGTGCAATCGGGGCTGACCCTGTCCAACCGTGAACTGCAAGTGTGCGTAGGCCTGCTGGCCGGGCGCACCGCGCCGGAGTTGGCCGAACAACTGGCGTTGAAGGTCAACACCATCGAGAGCTACCTCAAGCGTGCGGCGATCAAGTTGGGGATCAGCGGGCGGCATTCGTTGTTGCGGTGGATGTACTCGACCGAAGACGGCACCCGTTTCTGAGCTCACGCCAATCAAACTGTAGGAGCATGCTCGCTTCTACACGGGGTATTCGAGCAAGCCCAGCTTTCAGCAAAAAAAACCGCCCTTGCGGGCGGTTCAAGAAAACTCGGCCTTGATCAGAAACCGAGGGAGAAACTCACCGTCACGGCGTGGTCCTTGTCGTTGCGCGAGAGTTGGCCGGAATAGCCCAGGCCCAGTCTGCCGTTCTGGCTGATCTGGTAATCCAGGCCCGCTTCCACCACCGCGCTGTCCTTGGCAATCGGCACGCCCTGGGTGCTGAACGAGCCACCGCCATTGATAAAGCTCAGGTCGGCGTCGGGCTTGGTGTCACCGAAGGCATGGCGCCAGCCGATGCTGCCCCGTGGGGTGATTTTCGAGCCGTTGCCCAGGGTGATGGTCTGGCCAATGCGCACGCCCAAGGTCGAGTAGGTGATGTCCTGGTCGGCATCGCCACGCAGGGCTGCCGAGCCGCCTTTTTCCTTGATGGTGTCGCTGTCGTAGTTGACGTAGGCCAGGCCGGCGAACGGTTCCAGGGCCACGGTAGGGGTTTGAATGGTGTAGCCGACTTCACCGAACACCTGCGCACTGCGTGCCTTGTAATCGGCTTTGAGGCGTTGGCCCTCGCCACCGACGGCCACGTTGCGTTTGCTTTCAACGTCATGCCAGCTGTACGCCACGCCCATGCGTGCGGCGAAGGCTTCTTGCTGGTAGGCGGTGTAGGCCATCAGGTGGTAGCTGTCCACATCAGCGCTGGAGTTGCGGCGCTTGGCGTCCAGGTCGCTGCGGGTATAGCCGGCGGCCACGCCCACGCGCCAGGCGTCGTCCACTTGCTTGTCGGTACCGAGCAGGAAGCCGCTGAGGTTGCGGTCCAGCTTGGCGCTGTTGCTGTCACCGCCCATATGGCCCCAGGTGCCGAGCACGCGCATCCAGCCGACCATTTCGCCGTGGCAACCGGCGCTGCTCAGGTGGTTTTCGCTGGGTGCCAGGGCATTGCGCGGGTCGTCCTCGCGGTAGCAACCGGGTTGGCGCAGGCGCTCGTTGACCGCATCACGCACGTAACGCGAGTCTTCAAGCATGGCGCTGGCGGTGCTGGCGTGGATTTCGCCGGACAAGCTGTCGAAGGCCGCACGTGCCGCCGCTGCATCACCGTTAAGCAGTGCATTTTGCACCGCTGCGCCACCGACTGCGGTGCCTGTGCCCAACGCCGCCGCTACGCCGCGCTGGTTACCGGTGGCCGCCACGCTGGCGTAGCTGACGTCGTTGCGGCTGACCGCCAGGGCCACTTGGGTTGGGCTGTAGTTCAACGCGGTAGTGAGGAATGCCAGGTTCTCCAGGTTGGTGGTGGCAAAGGTGCCGTTGACCGCGCCCGCCGTCAGCAGGGTGTAGGTGGTGGCGCCGGCATAGGGTGCCAGGTTGACCACATTCAAGGTGCCGCCCAGGTTGGCGGTGCCGCCCACGGCCAGGGAGCCGGTGGTGGATGGGGTGATCACCAGGTTCAGCGCACCGGTGCTGGCGTTGGTGAAGTTGCCGGCAACGGTCAGCTTGCCACCGTCGGGCGTCACCGAGCCGTTGTTGACCAGCGAACCGACACTGCCGCTACCGGTCAGCCCCGCACCGTTGGCCACAGTGACTTGGCCGCCAAGCACCGCGCCTGGGTTGGCCGCGTTACCCACTTGCAACACGCCCTCTTCCACCGCCACGGTGCCACTGAACGGCTGGTTGCCGGTCAGCAACAGCGCGCCTGCGCCTTGCTTGATCAGCGCACCGGTGCCGCTCAAGGTGCCGCTGAACTGGCCATTGGTGCGCTGGGTAAACAACAACCGCGCGTTGTTGAGGATCCTGCCACGCAGGCTGGTGGTGGTGCCCGCCAGCGTACCGCCACTGACGGTGGTGCCGCCGGTGTAGGTATTGGCGCCAGTCAGCAGCAAGGTGCCCGCATCCAGCTTGTTGATGCCGCCGGTTCCCACCAGCGGTGCATCAATCTGAGCGGTCACGCCGGAATTGACGCGCACTGGCGCCAGGCTGCCATCGGCCGCATTGGTCGGGCTCAAGCTACCGCCTGCGCCGGCGACCAGCGTGTAGCCGGCGTCCAGCACTTGCAGTCCAGTGAAGCCCTGGTTGCCGACTACGGTCACGGTGCCGCCCTGCCCGCCAAATACCGCGAACTGATTGGTGGACGCCTGCCCTTGAGTGCCGGTGGGGTCGGTCCAGTTGGTGCCTGGGCCCCAGGTACCACTGCCGCCGGTGATGCTGCCATCGGGGTTGGTGGTGCCGCCGTTCCAGAACTGGATCTGCCCTGGGGTGGTTTGCACCACCAGGTTGAGCTGGTTGGCCAGCGCCGTTTGCAGGCTCAGGTTACCCAGTGCCACCGGCAAGGTGCCAAAGGTGAGGCCGTTATCGGTCAAGCTGCCGCCGTAGCGGAACAGCTGGTACACGCCGACACCGAAGCCGCCGGTATCGCTGACGTTGAGGGTGCCGTCCAGGGTCAGGTTGCCCGCCACGTTCACCGCTGTACTGGAGGCACCCGGCGCACCGAGGGCGAAGTCCAGGGTGGTGCCCGATGACAAGGCCAGCGAACCCACCGACAGCGGCGTCGCGGCACCGGCCTGGAGCACCGAGCCGTCAGCCATGTTCACCGCACCGCCCAGGGTACCGCTGCCGCCGAGGGTCGCGCCGCTGGCGACTTGCACTGCGGCGCTGTTCAAGGTGCCGTTGACCAGCAGGCTGCCGGTGTTGACGTTGGTGTTGCCGGTAAAGGTGTTGTTGCCGCTGAGCAACAACGCGCCGGTGCCGGTTTTGTTCAACACACCGGTACCGGTGAGGTTGCCGGTGTAGGTGCCGTCGCTGGCTTGCTCAAAGGTCAACGCCGCGTTGTTGGCGATAGCGCCTTGCAGGCTGATGGTGTTGCCCGTGGTGCTGCCGCCGTTGAGCGTGGTACCGCCACTGTAGGTGTTGGCCGCGGTCAGCAACAAGTCGCCGTTGCCATTTTTCACCAGGCCGCCGCTGCCGCTGACCACGCCGTTGAGGGCCAGGTCGTGGCTGCCGGCCAGGGTCAGCGCGCCACCCAGGTTGAGGGTATTGGCCAGTTGCAGGTCGGTGCTGCCATCCAGTTGCGCCGCGCCGCCGACCGTCAAGGCACCACTGCCCAGGGCAGCATTATTGCCAAGGATCAATTGACCGGCGTTCAGGCCAGTGCCGCCGCTGTAGCTGTTGACGCCATTGAGCGTCAGCGCTGCCGCACCGTTTTTCACCAGGCTGCCGCTGCCGCTGACAACCCCATCAAGGGTCAGCGCGTTGCTGCCTGCCACCGCCAAGGCACCGTTGAGCACGGCCGCATTGGCCAGGCTGACCGCCGCGTTGCTGTCCAGGGTAGTACCACCGGCCGCCGTCAGAGCGCCTGTGCCCAGGGCACTGTTATTACCCACCACCAGGGTGCCGCCATTGAGCGCGGTACCGCCGGTGTAGCCATTATTGCCGTTGAGTACCAGGGTGCCGCTGTCGAGCTTGGCCAGGGTGCCAGCGCCGTTGAGGGTCACGCCCAGGGTCGCGGTGGCGTTGGGGTCGACGCGTACCGCGGTGTTGCCGGTGCCGCCATTGACCAGGTTGAGCACGCCCGCCGTGCCGGAGCCCAGGGTGTAGCCATCAGTGACGAACTGCATGCCGGTGATGTTTTGCGTACCGTCCACCGTCACGTTGCCCGCCGCGCCTTGGAACACCGCGAAGCTGTTGGCCCAGCCTTGGTTGAGGGTGCCGTCGACATTGGTCCAGTTGGTATTGCCGGCGTTCCAGGTGCCGTTGCCGCCGTCAATCGCACCGTTGCCGATCAGGCTGTTGCCATCCCAGAACTGCACGGTGGTGTTGGGCGCAGTCACCAGCAGGTTGACCTTGTTGGTGATCGCGGTCTGCACTTGCAGGTCGCCCGGCACCACGCTGCCTGGCAGTGTGCCAAGAGCCAGGCCGTTATCGGTCAAGGCCCCGGTGTAGTTGATAAGGTTGTAGACGCCGCTGCCAAAGCCGCCGATATCAGTGACATTGAGGTTGCCGTCCAGGGTCAGATTGCCGCCGACATTCAGCAGGCCTGTGCCGCCACCCAGCACCGGAGTGCCGAGACCGACATCCAGGTTCGAGTTGCCACCCAGCACCAACGAGCCCACCGACAGCGTGCTGCCGGTGGCCAAGCCGATGTGCCCACCGTCGGCCACGGTCACCGCGCCAGCCAATGAACCGCTGCCGGCCAGGGTCGCGCCGCTGTTCACTGCCACCGTGCCGCTGGCCAGGGAACCGGTGACATTCAAGGTGCCGCCGTTGACGTTGGCCGCGCCGCTGATGGCATTGGTGCCGCTCAGGTTGAGCACCCCGCTGCCGTTTTTATCCAGATTGCCGGCACCGTTTAGCGCACCGCCAAAGCTGTTATCCAGGTTGCTGCCACCCACCGCCAGCGTGTTGCCGCCAGCCACCTGTACCACGCCGTTGCCGGCCAGGCTGTTGAGGTTGGCGTTGCCACCCAGGTTGAGGCTGGCGCCGCTGCCGACAGTGACGCCGGAGGTGGTGCCTAGCGCACCATTACCCGTCGTGGTCACGCTGCCCGCCGCCACGGTCAGTGGGCCGCTGAAGCTGTTGTTGCCGGTCAGCAGCAGGTCCGCCGCGCCATTCTTGATCAGCGCTGCATTGCCAGCGAGTACACCGGCCAGGGTCAGGTTGTTGCTGCCTGCGACAGTGAGGTCGCCATTGAGGTTGACCGCATTGGCCAACACCAACGGCGTGCTGTTGGCCAGGGTCGCCGTACCGCCGACGGTCAATGCGCCCGAGCCCAGGGCCGTGGTGCTGCCGACGGTCAGCGTGCCGGCATTGAGGGCCGTGCCGCCGCTGTAGGTATTGGTGCCGTTGAGGGTCAGGTTGGCGCCACCGGCCTTGGTCAACGAACCACTGCCGTCCACTACACCGTTGAGGCTCAGATCGTTGCTGCCGCCGACGGTGAGCGCGGCGTTCAGGCTGGTGTTATTGGCCAGGGCCAACGCCGTGTTGGTGTCCAGGGTGGATGCCCCATTGACCGCCAAGGCACCGCTGCCCAGGGCTGTCGCATTGCCTAGGGTCAAGGAACCGGCATTCAATTGCGTGCCACCCAGGTAGGCATTGGCACCGTTGAGCGTCAGGTTGCCCGCACCGGTTTTGGTCAGCCCACCGCTACCGCTGACCAAGCCGTTCAGGCTCAGGTCGGCGGTGCCCAGAATGCCCAGGTTGCCGGCCAGATTCACCGTGTTGGCCAGGGCGACCGCCGTGCTGCTGTCGAGGGTGGTGCCGGCGGCCGCGTTCAGGGCACCACTGCCCAGGGCCGAATTGGAGGCCAGGATCAGGCCGCCTGCGTTGAGTGCGGTTGGGCCAGCATAGGTGTTGTTGCCACTGAGGGTCAGGTTGGCGATGCCATTCTTGATCAGGCTGCCCGTGCCCGCCACCGTGCCGGCCAGGGTCAGGGCATTGCTGCCGCCGAGGGTCAGGCTGCCGTTGACGTTGAGTGCATTGGCCAGGCTGACCGCGGTGTTGCTGTCCAGGGTGGTGCCGTTGGCGGTGGTCAAGAGGCCGCTGCCCAGGGCACTGTTATTGCCGACCACCAGGGTGCCGCCATCCAGGGCAGTGCCGCCGGTGTAGCTGTTGGCGCCGTTGAGCACCAGGGTGCCGGTGTCGAGCTTGGCCAGGGTGCCGCCGCCGTTAAGCGCCACGCCCAAGGTGGCAGTGACGCCTGGATCGACACGTACGGCGGTGTTGCCGCCCACGCCATTGAACAGGGTCAGGGCGCCCGCTGCCCCGCCGGCCAGGTTGTAGCCATCGGTGACGAACTGCAAACCAGTGATGGCTTGCGCGCCGTCAACCGTGACGGTGCCCGCCGTGCCTTGGAACACGGCAAAGCTGTTGGGCGTCCAGGCGGTATTGAATGCACCATTGACGCCGGTCCATTGGCTGCCGCCTGCACTCCAGGTGCCGCTGCCGCCTTCGATGGTGCCATTGCCCGTGGTTTGGCTGCCGTCCCAGAACTGCACGTTGGTGCTGCCGTTGACCAGCAGGTTGATCTGGTTGCCGATCGCAGTTTGCAGGTCCAGGTCGCTGGCCGGGATGTTCACCGGCAGGCTGCCCAATAGCAGGCCGTTGTTGGTCAGGCCACCGGTGTAGTCGATCAGGCGGTAGATACCCGCACCGAAGCCGCCGATATCCGTGACGTTAAGGGTGCCGTCCAGAGTCAGGTTGCCGTTGACCTGCACCAGCGCGGTGCCGCCCGTCGCGGGCGCGCCGAGGCCCGCATCCAGGTTGGCGTTGGCATTGAGCAGCAGCGAACCGGTGGTCAGGGTCGCGCCGGAATTGACGGCCAGGTGGCCGCCGTCGGCGATGCTCACGTTGCCCAACAAAGTACCGGTACCACCGAGGGTGGCACCACTGCCCACCGCCACGTTGGCGCTGGCCAGGGAACCATTGACGAGCAAGCTGCCGGCGTTGACCTGGGCGTCCCCGGTCACCACGCTGAGGCCACCGAGGGTCAAGGCGCCTGTGCCGTCTTTGGCCAGGTTGCCGAGGCCTGCCACGACGCCGTTGAAGGTGCTGTCCAGATTATTGTTGCCGACGCTTAAGGTGCTGCCGGCCCCTACGGTTGCAAGCCCGGTACCCGTGAGTGCGCCCAGGCTGGAGCTACCGCCCAGGTTGAGGGAAGTACCGCTCGCCAGGTTGACCCCGGCGCCGACACCCAGTGCTCCGTTGCCCAGCGTGGTGAGGCTGCCTGATTGCACATCGAACAGGCCGTTGAAGGTGTTAGTACCGGTCAGGCTCACATCCGCCGTGCCGGTTTTGACCAGGCTGCCGCTGCCGGCCAGCACGCCGGCCAGGGTCAGGTTGTTGTTGAGACCGCCCACGGTCAGCCCAGCGTTGAGGTTGACCGCATTGGCCAATACCAGCGGTGTGCTGTTGGCCAGAGTAGCTGCACCGTTTACGTTCAAGGCGCCGGTACCCAGGGCTGCTGCCGTGCCCAGGGTCAGCGTGCCGGCGTTGAGGCTGGTGCCGCCTTGGAAGGTGTTGACGCCATTGAGGGTCAGGTTGGCCGCGCCGTCTTTGCTCAGGCCAGCCGTGCCGGTGACCAGGCCACCCAGGGTCAGGTCGTTGCTGCCGGTGACGGCGAGGTTGGCGTCAAGCACGACGCCATTGCCCACACTCAGCGCTGCCGTGTTATCCAGGGTCGCCGCGCCGCCAACGGTGAGGTTGCCCAGGCCAAGGGCGGTGGCGCTGCCCAAGGTCAGCGTACCGGCGTTCAGGGTGGTGCCACCCAGGTAGGCGTTGGCGCCGCTGAGGATCAGATTGGCCGTGCCCTCCTTGGTCAGGCTGCCTGCACCGTTGATTGCGCCGCCGAGGGTCAGGTCAGCGGTGCCGCCGATGCCCAGGTTGCCCGCCAGATTGATCGCGTTGGTAGTGGTGACCGCCGTGCTCGCGTCCAAGGTGGTACCGCCTGCGGCATTCAACACGCCCGCGCCCAGCGCCGTATTGCTGGCCAGGATCAGCCCGCCTGCGTTCAAGGCCACAGGGCCCAGGAAGGTATTGGTGCCGCCGAGTGTCAGGCCTGCCGTGCCATTCTTGACCAGGCCACCGGTGCCGCTGATGGCGCCATTGAGCGCCAATGCGTTGCTGCCGCCGACCGTCAGGCTGCCGTTGAGTACCGCATCATTGCCCAGGGTTACAGAGGCGTTGCTGTCCAGGGTGGTGCCCGCCGCAGCGGTCAGCGTGCCAGTGCCCAGCGCGGTGTTGCTGCCGACCACCACCGTACCGCCATTGAGCAAGGTGCCGCCGGTGTAGCTGTTGGCGCCATTGAGCACCAGCGTGCCGGTATCGAGTTTGTTCAGCACGCCCGCGCCGGTGATATCGACGCCGAGGGTGGCAGTCGCCAGTGGGTCGACGCGCACGGCGAAGTTGCCGCTGCCGGTGCTCAACTGCCCACCGGTGCCATTGACCAGGCTGTAGCCATCGGTGACGAATTGCAGACCGGTGATGGTTTGCACGCCATTCACGCTGACAGTGCCCGCAGCACCTTGGAACACCGCAAAGCCGCCGCCCCAGGTCTGGTTGGAAAGGCCGTCGGCCGAGGTCCAGTTGGTGCCCCCCGCTGTCCAGGTGCCGTTGCCACCGTCAACAGTGCCGTTGGCAAGGGTGTTGCTGCCGTCCCAGAAACGAATATTCGGCGCCGCTACCACCAGGTTGACCTGGCTGCCCACTGAGGTCTGTACCAGCAGATCACCCAGCCCATAACCCAGCGGCACCGTGTTGACGTTCAATGCGCCGGTCAAGCCGCCGGTGTAGTTGATCAAGCGATACACACCAGCGCCAAAGCCACCGGCATCGCTCACATTAAGGTCGCCGGCCAGATTCACGTTGCCGCCGACATTCATCAGCGAGGTCAGCGACGGTGCGCCGAGGGCCACATCCAGACTGGCCCCGGCACTCATGTTCAGGCCAGCGGCCGACAAGGTCGTGCCACTGCCCAGCGCCAGGTGCCCGCCGCTATTGATATTCGCCGTACCCAAGAGCGAGCCACTGCCGGTGAGGGTGCCGCCGCTGTTCACGTTGACCAACGCGCTGCCCAGAGAACCATCGACATCCAGAGTGCCCGCGTTGATCGCCGTGTTACCGGTGATGCCATTGATTCCGTTGAGCGTGAGCGTGCCGGTACCCACTTTAATCAAGCTGCCCGCGCCGCTGAGGTCACCGTCAAAAGTACTGCTGGTGTTCACCCCTCCCACGGTGAGATTCAAACCGCCGCCGACTGCCACGCCACCCGCACCGCTGAGGCCGGCCAGGCTGGAATCGACGCCCAGGTTCAGTGCGGCGCCGGTGCTGACATTGACGCCAGAGGTGTTGCCCAATGCACCGGTGCTGCCGGTGGTGACGCTGCCGGAGACAATATTCAATGGCCCGGTGAAAGTGTTGTTGCCGCTCAAGGTCAGGTCAGCCAAGCCATTTTTGATCAGCGCACTGGCGCCGCTGAGCACGCCGCTGAGGTTCAGGTCATTGTTGCCCGCGAGCGTCAGGTCGCCATTCAAGGCAATCCCGTTGCCCAGGGTGAAGGTCGCGCTGGTATCCAGAGTTGCCGCACCACCGACCGTCAAGGGGCCTGCGCCCAATGCGCCTGCCGTGCCCAAGGTCAACGTACCGGCGTTGAGGCTGGTGCCACCGGTGAACGTGTTGGTGCCGTTAAGGGTCAGGTTGGCCAGGCCATCCTTGATCAGCGCACCCGCGCCGCTGACCACACCGCCCAGGGTCAGCCCATTGGTGCCGCCGACGGTCAGCCCGGCGTTGAGGGCAATACCATTGCCCAACGCCACCGCCGAGGTGCTGTCCAGGGTGGCGGCGCCGCCGACGGTCAAGTTGCCCAGGCCAAGCGCCGTGTTGCTGCCGACGGTCAGCGTGCCGGCATTCAGCGTGGTGCCACCCAGGAAGTTATTGCTGCCGCTCAGTGTCAGGCCGGCTGTGCCGTTCTTGGTCAGGCTGCCTGCACCGTTGACTGTGCCGCCCAGGGTCAGGTTGGCGCTGCCACCGATTCCAAGGTTACCGGCCAGGTTGATCGCGTTAGTCAGCGTGGCACTGGTGCTGGCGTCCAGGGTCGTGCCTGCAGCTGCATTCAACGTACCCGCACCCAAGGCACCGGTAGCGCCAATCACCAGCTTGCCGCTGTTGAGTGCCGTGTTGCCCAGGTAAGTGTTCGCTTGATTGAGGAGCAGATCCGCCGGGCCGTTCTTGATCAACCCACCAAGGCCCGCCACCACACCGCCAAGGGTCAGCGCGTTGCTGCCGCCAAGGGTCAGGTTACCGCCCAGGTTGAGGTTATTGCCCAGGCTCACTGCTGCACTGGCATCCAACGTGGTACCCGCCGAGGCGTTCAACACACTGGCGCCGAGCGCAGTATTGGAGCCCACCACCAGCGAACCGGCGTTGAGGGCCGTGGCGCCGGTGTAAGTATTGTTGCCCGTAAGCGCCAGGCTCGATACGCCCTCCTTGATCAACCCGGAACCACCGCTGACAACCCCGCCAAGGGTCAGCGGGTTCACGCCGTCTACGGTCAGATTGGCGTTCAAGGTAATCGCATTGCTGGTTGTCAGCGCAGCATTGCTCTGCAAAGTACCTGCACCCGCCACGGTCAAGGCACCGGAACCTAGCGCCGCGGCATTTCCCAATGTAAGCGTGCCGGCGTTCAAGGTGGTACCACCCTGGAAGGTGTTGGTGCCACTGAGGATCAATTCGCCGGTACCCGCTTTGCTCACACCCGCGGCGCCCGAGATCACACCACTCAGGTTCAGCCCGGTCGAGGCGCCCTGTACCGTTAAACCACCGGTACCCAGGGTCATCAGGTTGGCCAGTGTCAGGCCGTTGCCGGTGGCCTCGATAGCGCCGCCGTTGGACGTGAGCACACCGCTGCCAAATGTCGCGTTGTTATTGAATTGCGCCACACCGCCATTGAGCGTAGTGCTGCCGCTGACCAACGGCCCCTGCAACGTCCAGGTGCCACTATTGATGGCCAGGTTGTTGAAGTTGACATAGTTGGCGCTTGAAGCCGTGCCGGTGCCTGTACTGCCACCACCGACGCCCGTCGTGTTTTCAAGGATCAGCGAGTTGCTGCCGCCTGCGCCGCCGTCCACCTGGCCGGTGGGGGCGAACGTCAGGTTCACGCCGATCAGTCCGCCAAGGCTTAAGCCGAGGCCGCCGCCGTTGGTCACTTGCGAGCCCGTGACTGCCGTAAAGGTGTTGGTACTGGCGGCCCCCATCGACACACCGCCAGAGATAGTGCCGGTGTTGCGGAACGTGTTCCCTGTAGTGGAGCTCTCGAACGCCACGCGCCCGGTCAGGGTGCCGTTATTCGTCATATTGACCTGCCCGCCACCCTGTACCGCCACCACCGGGGTGTCGGAGGAAAGCAGCGAAAGGCCGAGCAAGAAAGACGAACCAATGGTGCCGTCGTTGACAATCGTGGTGGTGCCGCCTACGCCGTTGGTGGCATTGAGTGCCATGCCGCCCAGCGAGGCCAGGTTCAACCCAAGCAGCGCGCCGGTACCGTTAATAACGCCGGTGGCCGCGTTGGTGATGTTCAGCGCATTGGCTGTCGAGTTGCCGATCACCACACCACCGCTCAGGGCTGAAACCAACCCAAGTACTGCCGGGTCAATGGTGCCGGCGTTGTTCAATGTCGTGTTGTTGCCCGTCAGGCTCAGCGCGACACCACCCACCAATGTATTGAGCTTCGTCCCGGCGGTGACGTTGACCGTGAGGGTGTTGACAGCGCTGTTGAAGGTGTTGGGAATCAGCAGCAATGTCGGCACACCCGTACAGGTCACCGTCGCTCCAGCGGTGGGACTCGCCGGGCTACAGGCGGCGAACACATCCGGGCTCGCCAGCCCCATCACCAGCCCGGCCACGCCCAGGCGGATCGCAAGAGAAAGCGCAGAAATACGAGGTAAAGCGGCAGTCGCAAGTCTTCTATCCACGTTCTACTCCTTGTGGTCCAAGCCTTTCATCCGTGACTGCGTGCACGCCTTGTTTCAACGATCCACACGCATCGAATTCGAAACACCTGACCGTGGTGACTACTGGTTCAGTTTTTCGAAACGTTAGTAGACCTGCGCGAAAGCCATTGAATTAAATGGTATTAATACTTTCGTAAAACCGGTGTAAGAATGGGATGAGCGCCAACATCCATTGACTGTCGCGTCAAAAATACAAGTTTCCAAATGTGAAAAAGCGCTCTAATAGCGCCCTATCCTCCCCACCGTAGGAGCGAGCCTGCTCGCGAAAATCCTCAACGATGACGCGACAAACCAGACACAACGCGGTGCCCTTGCGTTCTTCGCAAGCAAGCTCGCTCCTACCGTTGATCGATGCAAATGCTGGAGTTCGTAATGCCCCATGAAGGCAATCTGTTACAAGCAGCCGTGGTGTTCCTGTTCGCCGCCGTGCTGACCGTGCCCCTGGCCAAGCGCCTGCAATTGGGCGCGGTGCTGGGCTATCTGTTTGCCGGTGTGATCATCGGCCCGTCTGTTCTCGGCCTGATCGGCAACCCGCAAAGCGTGGCGCAGTTTTCTGAACTGGGCGTGGTGCTGTTGCTGTTCATCATCGGCCTGGAATTGTCACCCAAACGTTTATGGGTGATGCGCAAGGCGGTGTTCGGCGTCGGTCTGGCCCAGGTCCTGCTCACCGGTGTGGTGATGGGCGCGGTCGCGCTGTGGCTGTTTGGCCAGTCGTGGAACAGCGCCATCGTGCTGGGCCTTGGCCTGGCACTATCCTCCACGGCGTTTGGCCTGCAAAGCCTGGCCGAACGCAAGGAACTCAACCAACCCCACGGGCGCCTGGCCTTTGCCATCCTGTTGTTCCAGGACATCGCCGCCATCCCGCTGATCGCCATGGTGCCGTTGCTGGCCGGCAGCGATCATCCGACCACCGAGGCCCAAGGCCTGCAACATGTGCTGCAGATCCTGGGCAGCATCGCCGTGGTGATCATCGGCGGGCGCTACCTGTTGCGCCCGGTGTTTCGCATTGTCGCCAAGACCGGCCTGCGCGAAGTGTCCACCGCCACCGCGTTGCTGGTGGTGATCGGCACCGCCTGGCTGATGGAGTTGGTGGGCGTGTCCATGGCCTTGGGGGCCTTCCTCGCCGGCCTGCTGCTGGCGGATTCGGAATACCGCCACGAACTGGAGTCCCAGATCGAGCCGTTCAAGGGTCTGCTGCTGGGCCTGTTTTTTATCAGCGTGGGCATGGGCGCCAACCTCAGTCTGCTGCTCAGCACACCGCTGGTGGTGATCGGCCTGACCCTGCTGCTGATCGGCTTGAAGCTGCCGCTGCTGTACGCCGTCGGGCGGATGGTGGGCGACCTCAACCGCGAAAGCGCTTTACGCCTGGGCGTGGTGCTGGCGGCGGGGGGTGAGTTCGCCTTTGTGGTGTTCAAGATCGGCCGCGACCAGGGCCTGTTCGAACCGCAGCTGTACGACGTGCTGGTACTCACCATCACGCTGTCCATGGCCGTGACCCCGCTGCTGTTGCTGGTGTGCCCGAAGCTGTTCAAGCCCAAGGTCAAGCCGGTGGAAGTACCCGAGGAATACCGCGCCATCGAAAGCGATGCGCCCCGCGTGGTCATCGCCGGCATGGGCCGTATGGGCCAGATCGTGGCGCGCATCCTGCGCGCGCAGAACATCTCGTTCATCGCCCTCGACACCTCGGTGGAAACCATCGAGCTGACCCGCAGTTTCGGCGGTATGCCGGTGTTCTACGGCGACCCCCAGCGCCCGGAAATCCTCCACGCGGCCAAAGTCGATCAGGCGGAATTCTTCGTGATCGCCATGGACGACCCAGAGATCAACATCAAGACCGCCGAGTTGGTGCGCAACCTCTACCCGCACATGAAGATCATCGCCCGTGCGCGTAACCGCCAGCACGTACACCGCCTGGTGGACCTGGACGCTTCACCGGTGCGCGAAACCTTCTACTCCAGCCTGGAAATGAGCCGCCGTACCCTGGTCGGCCTCGGTTTGAGCCAGGCCCAGGCCGATGCGCGCATCAACCGCTTCAAGACCCACGACCAGCAGGTACTTGCCGCCCAACACGCGGTGTACGACGACGCGGCCAAGGTCATGCAAACCGCCCAGGAAGCCCGTGCGGAACTGGCGCGCCTGTTTGAAATGGACAGGCTTGAGGAAGAGTCTTCCGACAAAGTGTGACGGGGCCGATGAACGAGATTGCGAATTTTCTGACAGAATACGCCGCAATTTCGTTCATCCCCGGAGTGCTTCATGGCCACGTTCACCAAGACCGCAATGCTGCTGGCCCTCGCGCTCACCGCCGGCAGCGTATTCGCTGCTGCAAAGCCCACCACCCAGACCATCGCCACCTTGGGTGGCAAGTTCACCTTCAAACTGCCCAAGGCCTACAGCGCCGACACCCTGCCCTCCGGCACAGCGCAAGACGGCACCGCTGACACCCAAGGCACCCTGTACGCTAACTCAACGACGAAAAGTGTGGTGATCGTCGCCGAAACCGTGCGCAACGATGGGGCAACTATCCAGGATAACGACCCGCAGTTCCTAGACGACGCCGTGGCCGATTTCGTCAAGGACCAGAGCGCTGCGCTGCCTGACTTCAAGAAACTGGGCGAGAAGAAACTCACCTACAAGGGCCTGGGCCTGCGCCAAGTGGACAGCAGCGCCACCCAAGGTGGTGGCAAGACCTTGAACTCCACTTTTCTGGGGGGTTCGGGCAACCATTTGCTGGTGATCCAGGCGATTTCCCGGGCGGATGATGTGAAGGGGCATGCGCAGTTGGTGAAGCAGATTACAGGCGGCAAATGACCCTCCTCTTTACAGCCAACACAAAACCCATGTGGGAGCGGGCTTGCCCGCGATAGCGGTGTGTCAGTCACTCATTCTTTTACTGAGCCACCGCTATCGCAGGCAAGCCAGCTCCCACATTTTCAAGCGCATTTCACTTCAGGCTTTTCTCAAGCCAGGCTTTTAAGTCCTGGATTTCCGCTTCGCTGATGGTGTGATTCATCCCCGGGTACTCATGAAACTCCGGCTTGAGCCCCAACCCTGTCAGCACCTTGTTCGCCTGCGTGGCCGAGCTGAAGGGCAGCGCCTGGTCCAAGGTGCCATGGCCGATAAAGATCGCCAGCTTGCCCATGGACGCATCCGGTTTCAGCGCAGACCTGAGCCCCGGTAGCACGCTGCCACTGAGTGCGGCGATACCGCGCACCCACTCGGGTTCACGCAAGGCCACCTCGTAAGACATGATCGCGCCCTGGCTGAACCCCACCAGGAACACCCGATCACTTTGGGTGTGGTACTTGGCGGTGGCCTTGAGCACAAAGTCCTTGATCAGCCGGGCGCTGCTGAACAGTTCATCGGTCTCGCCGTTGTACTCAGGCTCATCGGTCTTGGTAAACCAACGATACCCCTGCGGCTCCACCGGCAGTGGCGCACGCACTGATAGGTAGGTCCAGGTAGACGGTAACGCGTCCTTGATGCCAAATAAATCTTCCTCGTTGCTGCCAAACCCATGCAGGAAGATCACCAGCGGCTGGTTGCGCGCATCGCCCTGGGTCTGTTCCAGGTAGGACAACGGCAAGTCGGTGTGCAAGCCGGTGTCGGCATGAGCGGCGCCGGCCACCAGGGCCAAGGCGAGGGCAAGCTGTTTGAGCATCGGGTTTACCTCAGGGTTTGCGCAGCAAATAGGTGTCCATGATCCAGCCGTTTTCCAGGCGTGCCGCCTTGCGTACCCGTTCGATCTCTTCTGCCACGTGCGCCACTTTACCGCTGATCAGGATCTCGTCCGGCGTGCCCAGGTAGGCGCCCCAGTAAATATCCAGGTCCTGATCCGCTACGCTGCGGTAGGAATCTTCGGCGTCGAGCATCACCACCAGGGTATCGGCATCACTCGCCTGCCCCGCCGCCAGCCGTCGCCCAGTGGTGATTTCGATGGACTTGCCGATACGGTTGAGCGGCACCTTATGCTGCGCCGCCAGGGCCTGCACGCTGGTGATACCGGGGATCACTTCAAACTCGAACACACAGCGGCCACTGGCAAGAATCGCCTGCAAGATACGAATGGTGCTGTCGTACAGCGCCGGGTCGCCCCAGGCCAAAAACGCCCCGACTTCGCCGTCGGCCATTTCTTCGTTGATCATGCGTTCGAAGGTCTGCTGCTTATCGCGGTTGAGGTCTTGCACGGCGGTGGTGTAGTCGATTTCACCACGCACCCGCTCCGGGCAATCGGCCTCGACAAAACGGTAGCCGGGTTCGGTGATGTAGGTGTCGCAGATTTCCCGGCGCAGGTCGATCAGCTTGTCCTTGCTCTGGCCCTTGTCCATCAGGAAGAACACGTCGGTACGGTTCAGCGCCTTCACGGCCTGCATCGTGATGTAGTCAGGGTTGCCGGCGCCAATGCCGATGATCAGGATGCGTTTCATGGGGTGCTCTCAGTACAGGGCGTGAAATGTTGCCATGTTACTGGGTTGCCCTGCTGGGTCAAATCACCTTGAACTGCCGGGCGATGTCAAGTTTGAGCTTACCTGCGATCACATTTTTATAACTGTCGTTCGTTTCATCAAAGCCCAAGGGGTGTTTGTCAGAGAAATTCAACTTTGTCAGTATCTTGGTCAACATCCTATATCTGCCCCCCAGTCTGGAGCGTTTCGCCACTAATAGCGCATCGGGTACACAGACTTGATAACGAGGGACTAAGCGAAAGGTCGCAATTGAATTATCCACTTTCAGGCATGTGCCATTGGTTGCCATCACCTCAATTTCGTAGGACGTACTGTCAGCCTGAAGTCTCAATTTATTCAAGTCTAGCCCCCCGCCCTTATATGCAAGCCTGAAAGATATATTCTCCGCATCCACCAAGGGGTGCAGATGAGGTGTCAAGTCAAACCGGGTAGTGCCTTTCATTTGTGGCCCGTTACACTTTTCGCAGCAGGGGATGAAATTCCCCATGGTTAACGCTAGTAAAGGAAATTCGGCCTGCGGGTAATAATGATCAATATTTGGCCTGTACGCTTTCAACCCATCAGGACTTACATAAGTGTCAATGGGCGTTATATGGCAATAAGGGCAAATTTTCGATCGGATGGATGTACACAATGCATAGGCGTCCCATCTTTTTAACAGGACCACCCTCTCTTTAGCTGAAAACTCCTTATAGCACAGATACTTTTTGAAAAAACCATTCAAATAGTCAATATCAACAACACGGGCAAAAGTCTGACTAAAGGCAACAATCACACCCGGCAGCGCCAACGGGTCACACCCACATATGGCCTCCCTGTGTTTATCCAAGAACTCGACAAGACGATGCTGAGTCATGGCCGGCCCGACGAATCCTTTTAAGGCATCAGTCAGTCCTTGCAGCTTCCATAGCATGAATAATTTGTGCCTGACTGCGATGTCCTCCCACACCCGCGCGATGTTAACAATCATGAATATCGCCTCTCCGGAGCACGATATAACGCTTCCTTGATGCCAATATCGCCAATGCTCTCAAGCAATAATTTATCCAAGGCCGAAGAAATGCCCTGTTCAAGACGCTGATGGAGTGCATTTATCTTTTCCGCCGCAAACTCACCAATGGCAGCAGTCCCAAAAGAGTTCAGGATAATGTCTTCCAATGGAGCTGCAAACGTATTCTGAGGTGTGACCCTGTCATCCAGGTTAGTTACCATGCACGCTGGAAAATCACCCGTTATCACAGGGGAGTGCGTGGCAACCACTACCTGCACAATCTTCATGTCAAACTCCGCTTTCACCCCTGCCAGGAATTTATTCAGCAAGGAAATATAACGGCGCTGCCACTCAAGATGAAGATAGGCATCGCCCTCATCGATAAGCACCATGACGTGCTTTAATTTCTTTCCCGCCATGGTTATAAAACCTTGGCGGAGCAAAAAAAACTGGTCAACCAGGGCCCTTACACCCGAGCTTTGATCTGTCCAACGCACTTCGACTGCAGCGGTCGACATTTTTATCTGCTTGATTTCCTCTGCCGAGCCTATAGCAAATGAATAGGACCGGGGGTGTTTGCGGATATCATCCTTCGCCCCAACCTTTATAAAATTGAGCGTGGCACGATAAGTCATCATCAGCAAATCGAACACTTCCTTATCTTCGTCGTAACGTCCATCGCTGGCGAGTTCAAAAAAATTAAAGAAAAATCGCCCAATACGATCATGATCAGGGATTTTTTTTGCCACCGACGTTAAGGCAGCGAGCATTACTAACTTATTGCTTTTACCACGGGGAAGTTTCGATAGAGCAAAACGCTCCAACCTGAGCACGCAGGTATCAAGCAAACGCTCAATCTGGATGTTCAAACGTTCATTCTCATAGTAATCCGAGCTTACAAACTGGCGCTTTTTTTGAATTTTCGCGTATTCAGATAAAAATGTAATCACCGGCTTGTGCGCCGTTTGAAACCCGGCAAGATTGCTCATGACGACAAGCGCAGGCGCCAACACGGTCTTGAACAGCTCAAATTCATAACATACTTCTGCCCTCAAACTTGCGTTCAATTCCAGATCGCTGGCCACTTGGTAGAACTGCTCGGCTCGCGCAGAATTCTCTACCTTTCCAAACCGAGGAGAAGCATCGACGAATCGGTTACGAAAAGGTAGCCGGCGCCGGTAGGGAACGGGAGAGAAGTAAATTACACCAATACGTTCAAGCTCTTCGTCAGACAGTTTCTCCGAAGATGTTTCGCGATCATCATAAACGGCTCTTCGAGGGGTAGAGACAGGCGATGAAATATACGCTGCCATGTCACACAACAAGGCAGTTTTACCAGAACCGTTATTACCCAGAATCAAACGAATCGTGTCCACATCAAAAAAGCCATTCCATTTCAGGCTCTCTTGATTTTCGAATTCAAATTTATTCGTACCTGTCTTGACCGCAATCAACTTGTTCATCTGCATAGAATCCCTTACGCAGCCCGTCAATCATTAGGGCAATTCAAAAAGTCGTGTGTCGTGGGCCAGACAATGGCACCAACAAGTGATGCCATTTTGCCACATGTCTGTGCCCTGCGGTAAGGCATGCGTACTTCACGCCATTAACCGCAACCGCCAATACCCATTGAACCGCAACTCCACCGACGATAATGGCTCAACATCAATCCGGTAGAACATCAAGACAGGCAACTGCATGACGTACAGCATCGCCGCGCGGATGACGAACGGGTGGGTCACGGCGATGACATGGCCGGGTTGGGTTTTGAGGGATTTAAGCCATTGGCCGACCCGCATGCACAACTGACCCACCGACTCGCCGCCGTGGGCTGCGCTGGTGCTGTCGGTGGCCCAGGTGTTCAAGGTTTCGCTGTCGAGCTGGCCGATAGCCTGGCCTTTCCATATGCCGACATCCAGGTCGCGTAAGGCGGGTTCGACCTGGGCGTTATTGCCGAACAAGCCCGCGGTTTGACGGGCTCTCACTTCAGGGCCGCACACCAGGCGTGCCTGTTGTTTGTAGCGCCCGGCCAGGGACAAGGCCGCGCCCTGCCAGTCCATCGTGACGGACTCGTCATCAGAGAAACGCCCCTGCTTTTGCAGGGGCGTGATGGCGTGGCAGATCAGGGTCAAGCGGGTGGCCGGCATGGCAATTCTCTGTACCTGTAGGAGCGAGGGGGACGCCTAGTTCTTGCTCGCGAAAAGCGTCAACGATAACGCGTGCTGCCTGAATAAGCGCGGCGCCTATGAGTTTTTCGCGGGCAAGCTCGCTCCTACGGGGTGTTCGTGCTTCAAGCCAGCGCAGCGCTGGCGGGCACGGCCGTGGAGTGACCGCTGGCGACAAAATCCTCCTTGCGCAACACCACCAACGCCAGCAACGACACCACCCCGGTCGCCACGTAGAAATACCACGGCGAGGTAATGTCGCCTGTCACCTTGATCAGCCAGGTGGAAATCAACGGTGCGCTGCCGCCAAATACCGCCACCGGCACGTTATAGGCCACCGCAATCCCGGTGGAACGAATGCGCGTGGGCAGCAGTTCACTCATCAGCGCATAGGTTGACGACGCGTACAGCCCGAACAAAATCGCCACCGCCATCAACGGCGCGAAGAAGGTCGCCGGGGTGGCGGTGGGGGCGGATTTGAACAGCCAGAACATCGCCAGGGTCGCCAAGGTGCCGATCACCATCAGGAACGGCTTGCGCCCGTATTTATCGGTAAAGGCCCCGCCAAATGGCATCACGAAAGCCGCCGAGAAGCTGGCGACGAACACGTACAGCAAGGTGGTGCCGCTGTCGAACTTGAGGATCTTGGCCATGTAGGTCGAGGCAAAGGTCAGCACCAGGTAGAAAATCGAGCTGTGCAAAGTGATGATAAAGAACACCAGGGCAATCGCACGCTTCCACTGCCAGACCTCGCGCAGCGGCGCCCGCGACGTTTGCCCGGCGCGTTGCAGGGCCAGGAACTCGGGGCTGTCTTCGAGCTTGAGGCGGATGTACATGGAGATAAAGCCCAGGGGCGCGGCGATCAGGAACGGTACGCGCCAGGCCCATTCCTGCATGACCTCGGCGCCCAGCACCCAGGTCATGCCATTGGCCACGGCGCCACCGAGCAGCAGGCCAAGCACGGCGGTGACCATCAGCCAGCAAGTGGCGAAGCCGCGGCGACCGGGCCCGGCGTATTCAGAGATGAAGCTGGTGACGGTGCCGATTTCGCCGCCCGCCGAGAAGCCCTGTACGCAGCGCACCAGAATCAACAGGATCGGTGCGGCGATGCCCAGGCTGGCGTAGGTCGGCAACAGGCCCAGCATCACCGTGGAGCCGGTCATCATCACCAGCGCCATGATCAGGGTTTTGCGCCGGCCGATCTTGTCCGCCAGCGGGCCAAAGAACAGCCCACCCAGAGGGCGGATAAAGAAGCTCAGTGCAAACGCGGCAAAGCTGGCCAACAGGCTGGTGGTGGGGTCATCGGAGACGAAGAACGCCTGGCCGATATAGACCGCGAGAAAGCCATACACGCCGTAGTCGTACCACTCGATCAAGTGGCCGGAGGTGGCGCCCAGAAACGCCCGGCGGCGCTTGCGGACGGTGTCTTGTGCGGGATTGCCCATCGTGGGGACTCCTTGTCTGATTATCGATCCATGTTAAAGCGCGGCGATACTCGCGGTTTGCAGCCAATGCCGCAAGTCGGTCTTGAGAATCTTGCCGTAGCTGTTCTTCGGCAAATCGCTGCGCCACACATATTTTTTCGGCTTTTTGAACGAGGCCATGCGCGCCAGGAACCAGGCCGTCAGCTCGCTTTCGTCCAGCGGCTGGCCGCTGCGCGTCACGACAAAGGCCACCACCGACTCACCCCATTGCGCGTCCGGCTCGCCCACCACGCACACTTCGAACACCTCGGGATGCTGGGCCAGCACTTCCTCGACTTCACGCGGGTACACGTTGCTGCCGCCACTGATGATCACGTCCTTGGAGCGATCCGTCAGGGTCAGGTAGCCGGCCGGGTCGAGGTAGCCGATGTCGCCGGTCAGCAGCCAGCCGTCCACCAGCGTCTGGCGCGTGGCCTGCGGGTTGCGCCAATAGCCTTGCATCACCGTGGCGCCACGCACCGCGATTTCACCGCGCTCGCCGGTGGGCAGTGGCTGGTGCTCGGCATCAAGAATGCGGATCTCGACACAGGCTTGCGCGTGGCCCACCGAGGCGGCCAGGGTGGCCCAGTCGGGACGCTGGCGCTCGGCGATCAAGGCGCGTGGCAAGACGCTGATGGTCATCGGGCTCTCGCCCTGGCCGTAGATCTGCACTAGGCGCGGGCCGAAGGTGTCGACTGCTTCGCGCAGGTCGGCCAGGTACATGGGGCCGCCGCCGTAGACGATGGTCTTGATGCCGGCGCCGTGATAATCCTGGCGCCGCGCCTGCTCGACCATGCGTTTGACCATGGTCGGCGCAGCAAACAACGACACATCGCCCATGTGCTCGGCCAGCCCGAACAGCTCGGCGGCATCGAAGCCATGGGAGGCCGGCACCACATGGCGGGCGCCGCAGCGCACATGGATGAAGTTGTACAGGCCGGCGCCGTGGGACATGGGCGCGGCATACAGCGCCGCATCGTCGGCGTTCACTTGATCGACATCCGTGGCGTAGCACAGCGACATGGCGATCAGGTTGCCGTGGGACAGCATCACGCCTTTGGAGCGCCCGGTGGTGCCGGAGGTGTAGAACAGCCAGGCGAGGTCGTGATCCTGGCGGGGCACCGGCTGCTCCAGGCCGGGCCAACCATGGCTGGGCGGCAGCGGGTGGCCGTCCAGTTCCGTGCAATGCACGGGCAAATCCCGCGATGAAAATACCTGGCCGCCGTCGGTAAAGATCAGCCGCGCCTCGGCATTATCGGTAATCCACGCCGCTTCGCTGGGGTGCAGCTTGGCGTTGATCGGCACCGCCACCCCGCCCATCCACCAGATGGCGTAGAGCAGTTCCAGGTAGTCGCAGCTGTTTTTCATCAGCAGCGCCACCGCGTCTCCCGGCACCAGGCCATGCTGCTCCACCAGGTGCGCGGCGCGTTGGCGCACGTGGGCGGCGAAGGTGGCGTAGTCGGCCACTTGCACGCTGCCGTCGAACAAGGCCGGGCGTTGCGGGGCCCGGCGCTGGGTGTCGTGCAGCCAGTTGGCAATGTTCATGGCTCAGCTCCGGCGTGCCTGCAGGACCGAGGCGTAGTTGGCCACCGCCATGCCGCCCATATTGAACACCAGGCCAAACTCCGGGTTGGGCACCGCCAGGCCAATCGGTTCGCCGGTCAATTGCCGGAACGCCAAGGCATGCATGGACACCCCCGTGGCACCGACGGGGTGCCCCTTGGCCTTGAGCCCGCCGGAAAGGTTCACCGGCAAGCGCCCGCCGGCGCGCACCACGCCGCTGTCGAGCACGCGATGGCCTTCGCCCTTGGGCGCCAGGCCCATGGCTTCGTAGATCAGCAACTCGGCAATGGTGAAGCAGTCGTGCACTTCGGCGAAGCTCAGGTCGGCCAGGGTCACATTTGCGCCGCGCAATGCTGAGTGAATCGCCCGCTGCGGGCCCTCGAAGGCGAGGATGTCGCGTTGGGCGATGGGCAGCGTGTCGTTGACCTGGGTCATTGCACGTATCTGCACCTCGCGACGAAACTCCCGCGCACGTTTGGGCGAGGCGAGGATGATGGCGGCGGCGCCATCGCTGATCAACGAGCAATCGGTCAGGCGCAGGGACTCGGCCACGAACGGGTTGCTTTGGGAGACGTTATTGCAGTGCTCGAAATTCATCTCCCGATGCATCTGCGCCAAGGGGTTGGCCATGGCATTGGAGTGGTTTTTGGTGGCGATGGCCGCCATCGAGCCCAGCGGGCAGTGGTAACGCTCGGCGTATTGGCGGGCGGCGCGGCCGAACAACTGCGGGAAACTCAGGCCGGCTTCGGCCGGGTCGTTCTGGTAGCCGGCCCCGGCCAAGGCTTGGGTGACTGCGGCGGTGCTGGTGTGGGTCATCTTCTCGGCGCCCACTACCAATACCAGCTCGGCGCTGCCGGAGAGAATCGCATTGACCCCCGCCTGGATCGCTGCCGAGCCGGACGCACAGGCGTTTTCACAGCGGGTGGCAGGTTTGAAGCGCAGACCGGGGTCGGCTTGCAATAGCAATGAGGCGGCAAACCCGTCGGGCACCAGCCCCGAGTTGAAATGACCGAGGAACAACGCATCGATTTGCGACGCGTCAATCTCGGCGTCGCTCAGGGCTTCCCGGGTCACCTGGACGATCAGGTCTTCCAGCGTCGTGCCTTCCAGGCGACCAAAGCGGGAGTGACCAGCGGCAACAATGGAGACGCAATCAGCAGGCATAATCAATTTCTTCTGTTCTTGATTCGGACTTTACTTACAATGACCCACCCCTGATCGTGCGCCAATTCGTGTAACTACTTACACGGGTAAGTAGCGCCCCAGGGCATTGAACAACGAGGCAGGATGCCCCATGACCGCGCTAGCCCAGCAATTTCCCGACCTCGAACGCCTGGCGTTCAAGCTGTCCCCTGCCCCGCAGATCGTCACCAGCGACCGCGTGATTCTCGACTGCAACGACGCTTTTCTGAAGCTGTTCGGCTACGCGCGCGACGCACTGGTCAACCAGCTGACCCTGCTGATCTACCCGTCCCAGGCCGACTACCACGCCATCGGCAAGCGCAGCCATGACTGGCTGCTCGACAGCGACAACGGCTTTTATTCCGATGAACGCTTCATGCAGCACCACAACGGCGAAGTGTTCTGGGCCAAGTCCCACGGTTACACCCTCACCCCCAAAGACCCATTCAAACTGATGATCTGGCACTTCGAACGCCTAGACCGCATGCACCAGGGCACCGGCGACCTCACGCCCCGTGAGCGGGAAATTGCCATGCACATCGTCAACGGCTTCAAATCCAAGGAAATCGCCCTGCGCCTGGCGATCTCCCACCGCACCGTTGAGGTGCACCGGGCGCGGCTGATGAAGAAACTGCAGGCCAAGACGGTGGTGGAATTGGTATCGAAGATCATCATGGTGGCCTGACCTCAATGCCCAAAGCAGCGAAGATCAAATGTGGGAGCTGGCTTGCCTGCGAAAGCGGTCGTGCAGTCATAGATGCAGTGACTGACACGCCGTCATCGCAGGCAAGCCAGCTCCCACATTTAAATTGAGGGGCGTCAGGTAGCTGAAACGTTCAACCGAGCACGTCCATACAATTCCCCACCGCCCTGCCCCCCTAACCTCACGGCTTTCGAACCCTCAGAAGCGCTGGAGAACGGGCATGGGTAACACAACAACCAAGGTATCGCTGGCATTGACGCTGCTGGCAAGCGCGATGATGAACAGCGCGTTCGCCGCCACCCCAAGCGTGGCCGTGGCGCCGCAATACGACACCAGCCATGTGTATGTGGCACCGGCCGATGTGGACCGTTTTGCCCAGAGTTTCCTCGCCACCTTCGGCGGCAAAAGCACGCCACAGGTCGTGGTCAATGTGCTGCCGGTACCGAGCAGCACCACCTCGCAACTGCTGCAAACCCCGGCGGGTACGGTGTCGTTGTTCGGCTTTACCACCCCCGTACCCCACCCGTTCGGCCAGGAACGCAACGGCTATCTGGTCAAGGACATGGACGTGGCCCTCAAGGCCGCACGGGAAAATGGCGCCGATGTGATCGTCAGCGATTTCCCCGACCCCATCGGCCGTGATGCCGTGGTGCAGTGGCCGGGTGGTGTGAACATGCAGCTCTACTGGCACACCAAGACCCCGGATTACACCGCCTTCGACACCGTGCCGGAAAACCGTGTGTATGTGTCTCACGACAGCGCCGAGCGGTTTATCAAGGCGTTCCTGGGTTTCTCCCACGGCAAGGTAGTGAGCGACGACAAGCACGCCCCAGGGGTTGATGTCGGCCAGGCCGGCGGCCACTACCGCCGCGTGGATATCGAATCGCCGTTCGGGCGCATGGCGGTGCTGGTCACCAACGGCCAACTGCCCTACCCGTTCGGCCACGACACCACCGGTTATCAGGTCAACGACCTCGCCGCCACCCTGGGCAAGGCCACCGGGTCTGGTGCCACCGTGCTGGTGCCGGCGTTCGACAGCAAAGGTCGGCGCAGTGCGTTGGTGGAGTTCCCCGGCGGTTATGTCGCAGAAATCCACCAACTCAGCGCGGCAAAATGATTCGTCACGCAGGCTGGAGCCTGGCGGTGGTGTGGCCGTTGCTTGCTGGCAGCGTGCAGGCCGACGACCCGCCGGTACGCCCGGTGATCAAGGCCAACCGCTGGCAGGAGGACTGGTCTGTGCTCAAGGACCCGGCGTTGCGCACGCAACCGCTGGACAACCTCAAGTACATCCCACTGTCCGCCGCCAACCCGTTCACCTACTTGTCGTTGGGCGCAACCTTGCGTGAACGCTTCGAGATGAACGACGCCAGCGGGTTCGGCGTGCGGGATGTACCGCGTGACCGCTACCTGATCCAGCGCTTTCAGGTGCACGCCGACTTGCACCTGAACGAACACTGGCGGCTGTTCACCCAGCTGGAAGATGTGCGGGCCTATGACAAGACCACGATTGGCGGTGCCGACCAGAACCGCGTCGACCTGCGCCTGGCCTTTGCCGAATACGTGAAGACCTTCAGCGCCGGCACCTTCAAGGCACGGGCTGGCCGCCAGGATTTCGCCTTCGACTTGCAGCGCTTCATCTCGTCACGGGACGGCCCGAATGTGCGGCAGTCCTTCGATGCGTTGTGGGCGGACTGGGAAACGCCGCAATGGCGCTTTATCGGGATCGCCAGCCAACCGGTGCAGTATCAGGATGGCCGGCATTTCGACGACAAGTCCAACAGCGACGCGCGCTTCCACATGCTGCGGGTCGAGCGGCTGGTGGGCGGCACCAATGAGCTGTCGGCCTATTACGGCGTGTACGAGCGCAGCGCCGCTCATTACCTGGACGCCGACGGCGAAGAGACGCGCCAGTTGCTGGACGCCCGCCTCGGTGGCGCAGCCCAGGGTTTCGACTGGGACGTCGAAGCCATGCTGCAACGGGGCTCGGTGGGTAGCAAGACGATTCGCGCCTGGGCCGGTGGCAGCCGCACCGGCTACACCTTTGACACGCTGGCCTGGAAGCCGCGTATCGGCCTGCAACTGGATATCGCTTCCGGTGACCGCCAGGCCGGTGACGGCCGGGTCGGCACCTTCAACCCGCTGTTCCCCAATGGCTATTACTTTTCCCTGGCGGGCTATACCGGCTACAGCAACCTGATCCACGTCAAACCGTCGATTACCGTCAAGCCCCTCGCCAAGCTCAGCGTGCAAACCGCCGTCGGCCTGCTGTGGCGGCAGACCACCGCAGACGCCGTCTACACCCAGCCCAACCTGCCCGTGGCTGGCACGGCGGGCCAAGGTGAGCGCTGGACCGGCGCCTACGGTCAACTGCGCACCGACTACGCCTTTACGCCCAACCTCAGCGGTGCGGTCGAGGCCGTGCACTACGCGGTCGGCCAGACCCTGCGTGATGCCGGTGGACACGACAGCAATTACCTGGGCATGGAGCTCAAGTTCAGTTGGTGAGACAAGCACACCCATACAAGCCTCGGCTCAGGTTTACGGCAATAGTGATGCGGTTTTTTCACCGCCCTTTTTCAGCCCTGCAAGGAGTTTCAGATGAGCACATTCGTTGCCAAAGACGGTACCCAGATCTACTTCAAGGACTGGGGCAGCGGTAAGCCCGTGCTGTTCAGCCACGGCTGGCCGCTGGATGCGGACATGTGGGAATACCAGATGGAATACCTGAGCAGCCGTGGCTTTCGCACCATTGCCTTTGACCGTCGTGGTTTTGGCCGCTCGGACCAGCCCTGGACCGGTAACGACTACGACACCTTCGCTGACGATATCGCCCAGTTGATCGAACACCTGGACCTGCAGGACGTGACCCTGGTGGGCTTCTCCATGGGTGGCGGTGACGTGGCGCGCTACATCGCCCGCCACGGCAGTGCCCGTGTCGCCGGCCTGGTGTTGTTGGGCGCGGTCACGCCGATCTTCGGCCAGCAAGCCGACTACCCCCAAGGCGTGCCTGGTGAGGTGTTCGATGGCATCAAGGCCGGCCTGTTGAAGGATCGTGCGCAGTTCATCAGCGACTTCAACACGCCGTTCTTCGGTCTCAATAAAGGCCAGCACGTTTCAGAGGGTGTGCTCAGCCAGACCCTGCAGATCGCCATGCTTGCCTCGCTCAAGTCGACCGTGGATTGCGTCACCGCGTTCTCGCAAACCGACTTCCGCCCGGACATGGCCAAGATCGACGTACCGACCCTGGTGATCCATGGCGACGGCGACCAGATCGTGCCGTTCGACACCACCGGCAAAGTCGCGGCGCAGATGATCGAGGGCGCACAACTGAAAGTGTACAAGGATGCGCCGCACGGGTTTGCCGTGACCCACGCTCAACAGCTCAATGAAGACCTGTTGGGGTTCCTGAACCGCTGAACCTTGAAACATCCTCTCCTTGTTTGGCCGGGCTCGCCCGGCCTTTTTTTGTTCAAGCAAAGCGCTGAGCCAATACCAGCCGGCCCGGCCCGGCAATGAGGATGCTGGTAAAGATGATCAACAGCAGCCAGCCGAACTGACCTTCGAACAGCGTCCACTCCGGGTGCACCACCAGCAACGCGATGACCAGCACCGCCAGGATCGGCAGGCACGCCAGGCGCACCAGCACGCCCGCGATGATCAGCAGCGGGCACAGCACCTCGGCAAAGATCGCCAGCAGCAACGTGACATGGGCGCCCAGGTGAAACGGGTCCTCGATCAGCTTCAATTGCTCGCTGTAGTGGAACAACTTGGGCAACCCATGCACCCACAGCAGGAACAACGCCCCGCTGACCCGCAGAAACAACAGCCCGATATCCTGATTTCTTGCTTGGTTCATATGCCACCTGTTTGCGTCGAAAATGACCGGCAGTCAGTGTGTCCAACGTCGCGTCGCCGCACTTGCAGGCTTGTGCTGAAATCCTGCGTTTGCATTGCCCAAAGAACCCGGCATGATCTTGCTGAACTGCCGACCCCGCGCTACGGTCCCAACCCATACGCTCATCGCTACAGGAATTTTTCCATGACGCTTCCCCAAGAAATGACCCTGATCGAAATCACCACCCCTGGCGGGCCCGAGGTCTTGCAGCCGCGCAGCGCCGACGTGCCAGTGGCCGGGCCAGGCGAGATTCTGATTCGCGTGCACGCCGCCGGGGTCAACCGCCCAGACGCCTTGCAGCGCGCGGGCAAATACCCGATGAAGCCCGGCATGAGCCCGATCCCGGGGTTGGAAGTGGCCGGTGAAGTGGTGGCGCTGGGCACTGGCGTGAACGAATACAGCCTGGGCGACAAGGTCTGTGCCCTGACCAATGGCGGCGGCTATGCGCAGTATTGCGCGGTGCCGGCCAGCCAGGCGCTGCCGATCCCTGCGGGCATGGACTGGATTCAGGCCGCTGCCGTGCCAGAAACGTTCTTCACGGTCTGGGCCAACCTGTTCGGCCTCGGCGGTGCCCATAAGGGCCAGCGCGCATTGATCCACGGCGGTACCAGTGGCATCGGTACCACCGCGTTGATGCTCTGCCAGGAGTTCGGCATCCAGGCATTCGCCACGGCGGGCAGCGCCGACAAATGCGCGGCGATTGCCAAGCTCGGTGCCGAGCCGATCAACTACCGCGAACAGGACTTTGCCGAGGTCATCGCCAAACAGACCGACGGCAAAGGCGTCAACGTGATCCTCGACATCATGGGTGCCTCATACCTGAACAATAACCTCAAGGCCCTGGGCATGGACGGCCACCTGGTGATCCTCGGCTTCCTCGGTGGCGGCAAGGCCAACGACGTCGACCTGCTGACCATCCTCGGCAAACGCGCGGTGATCACCGGCTCACTGCTGCGCGCCCGCACCCGGGAAGAAAAGGCCGAGATTGCCCAGCAACTGCGCGAACACGTGTGGCCGGTACTCAGTGCCGGGCGCTGCCTACCGATGATCGACCAGGTCTACGCCTACACCGACGCCGCCCAGGCCCATGCGCGGATGGAAGGTGGGGACCATATCGGCAAGATTGTGTTGCGGGTGGAGTGAGGCGATTCGACTTGCTCGCGAAGGTGGTGTGTCAGTCACTGTATCTGTTACTGCACGACCGCTTTCGCAGGCAAGCCAGCTCCCACATTTGATCTTCATTGCTTCGAGCATAGCGTTCGTTTAACTGACCGGCGTTAGGGCAAGCCTCCTCCCACACTGGATAAAACACAGGCCATCATGGGCTATCACGGCTGTTGGGCATACACCGGATAGTCCACATACCCCGCCTGTGTCCCGCCATACAGGCCTTCGGCCTTCAACGCATTCAATGGCCAGCCATTGAACAGCCGCTGGGGCAAGTCCGGGTTGGCAATGAAGGGCCGTCCAAAGGCGATCAGGTCCGCCAACCCGGTCTCTACCAGCCGTGCGCCGCGCTCGGCGGTGTAGCGGCCGGCGTAGATGATCCTGCCGCTGAAGGTGCGGCGCACGGCCTGGCGGAAAGTCTCGGGCAGGTCGGGCGCGTTGTCCCAGTCGGCTTCGGCGATGGACACATAGGCGATGCCCGACGCTTCCAGCACTTTGATCGCTTCGATATAGGTAAGGTGCGGGTCTTCTTCCACCAGGCCGATGTAGACCCGGTCCTGGTCGGTGCCACTGAACAGCGGCGAAAAGCGCACGCCCAGGCGCTCCGGCCCCACCACCTTGCACACCGCTTCGACAATCTCGCGCAGCAAGCGCAGGCGATTGTCCAGCGAGCCGCCGTACTCATCCTCACGCAGGTTGGAATGGGCCGAGATGAACTGGTTGACCAGGTAGCCGTTGGCCGCGTGGATTTCCACACCGTCGAACCCGGCGTCCAGGGCATTGCGTGCAGCCTGGGCGTAGTGCCCCACCAGCTCTTCGATTTCCAGCGCGGTCAAGGCGCGGGGTACCGGTGGCTGCACCAGTTTACCCACACCCGGCCCGGTTTCAATGAAGGCTTTGGCTTGCAACGCCGCCAGTGCAGACGGCCCCACCGGTGCACCACCGTCAGGTTGCAGCGCGTGATGGGACACCCGCCCCACATGCCATAGCTGGGCGAAGATCACACCGCCCTCGTCATGCACCGCTGCGGTGACTTTGCGCCAACCCTGGATTTGCGCCGGTGTATGAATGCCCGGCGTCCACGCGTAGCCCTGGCCCCGGGGTTCGATCTGCGTCCCCTCGCTGACCATGAACCCGGCACTGGCCCGTTGACGGTAATACTCGGCCATCAGGTCGGTGGCGATATTACCCGGCTGGGCGCTGCGCTGGCGGGTCAGCGGCGGCAGTACGACACGGTTGTTCAAGCGGTGATTCCCCAGCTTGATCGGGGTGTTCAGGATGCAGTCAGGCACGGCGATATTCCAAATTCAGGACGAACGAAAACCGTGGCAACTCCTGGGAATCGCCACCGTGTAGATCGGTTGATTAACTTAAGCGCAGAGTGTCAGCAGGGCCTTGGCCACTTCGCTGGAGCTGCCTGGGTTTTGCCCAGTCACCAGCAAGCCATCGACGAGGACGAAGGATTGCCAGTCAGCGCCCTTCTCATACTGGCCGCCCAGTTTTTTGAATTCATCTTCAATCAGGAACGGCACGACTTCAGTCAACTGCACAGCGGCCTCTTCCGAGTTGGAGAACCCGGTGACGCGGCGGCCCTTGATCAACGGCTCACCGTTAACCGCCTTGACGTGACGCAAGGCACCCGGTGCATGGCAGACAAAGCCAATGGGCTTGCCGGCCCGCTCGAAGGCTTCGATCAGCGCGATGGACACCGGCGACTCCGCCAGGTCCCACAGCGGGCCGTGGCCGCCTGGGTAGAACACGGTGTCGAAGTCGGCGGCGTTGACCGAGTCCAGCTTCACGGTGGTCGCCAAGGCTTGCTGCGCAGCCGAGTCTTTACCGAAGCGCTCGGTCTGCTCGGTTTGCGCATCCGGTTCATCGCTCTTGGGGTCCAGCGGCGGCTGGCCGCCGGCCGGGGAAGCCAACACCACTTCGGCGCCAGCGTCCTTGAACGCGTAATAAGGTGCGGCGAATTCTTCGAGCCAGAAGCCGGTCTTGCGCCCGGTATCGCCAAGCTGGTCGTGAGAGGTCAGTACCATTAATACTTTCATTTTCCAGTGCCTCGGTCGGTGTGAATAACAGTTGTCTCATGTTAGGCAGCGAGGCAGTGGCTCACAATGTCATATCCGCAAGGATTGCGGACATGCACCAAAGTCGGTTGCCGTTTGCCGGGCACGCGCCGACAATCGCCTCTCCCCCGCCCCTTGGAGAGATGCAATGCACAGCGTTGCGCTGATGGTTTACCCGAATTTCCAGTCGTTGAGCCTCAGCCTGGGCTCGGTGTTCGAGTGCGCCAACCTGCTGCGCGGCGAGCCGGCCTATGAGTTTCACCTGGTGTCGGAAAGCGGCGGCGCCGTGATGACCTCCCAGGGTTTTTCGGTGAACACCAGCGCGCTGCGCCCAGAGGGCTATGACACCTTGATTGTCAGCGGCTACCTGGAGTTTCGCCTGCCCGAAGCCAACCTGCTGGAGCTGGTCAAGGCCGCGTCCGCGCAGTCGCGCCGGGTGGCGTCCTTATGCATGGGCATCTTTGTACTGGCCGAGGCAGGCCTGCTGGCGGGCAAGCGCACCACCACCCACTGGATCCATGCGCCGGCATTTCGCAAACGCTATCCGGATATCCACCTGGAAGAAGACAAGTTGTTCATTGTCGACGGCCAGGTGTGGACCGGTGCGGGCATGAGCGCCGGGGTCGACCTGGCGCTGGCGATGGTGGAGGACGACCTGGGCAGCGGCCTGGCCCGGCGCATTGCACGCAAGCTGGTGATTGCCCAGCGCCGCGGCAGCGAGCAGTCGCAACTGTCGGCCTTGCTGGAACTGGACCCAAAGTCCGACCGCGTGCAGTTGGCCCTGGCCTATGCCCGTGAAAACCTCACCCATGATTTGTCGGTGGACGCCCTGGCCGACGTTGCCCGGCTCAGCCCCCGCCAGTTCAGCCGGGTGTTTCGCGAAGAAACCGGTCAAACCCCAGCCAAAGCCATCGAAGCCCTGCGGGTGGAAGCTGCGCGGGCGATGATGGAAATCAGCCGTCACCCGGTAGAGGTGGTGGCCCGCGAAACCGGGTTTGGTGATCGCGAACGCATGCGCCAGGCGTTCCTCAGGGCGTTCGGGCAGCCGCCTCAGGCGATGCAGCAGGTGCTGTTCAACCCGGGCTAGGCCCGTGACGGCCTGACAGCCGACGCCTATCTACCTGAAGTGCCATGATCCAAATGTGGGAGCTGGCTTGCCTGCGATGGCGGCCTACCAGCCGACACTTACCTACCTGACACCCCGCGATCAAACTGTGGGAGCGGGCTTGCTCGCGAAGGCGGCCTGGCAGCCGACCAGAATCTTGGATCAGACCGTGTACATATCCGTTATTTGGGTAACGGCTGCTTATGGTTCCGCTTTTACAGCCAGCCCTTTCAAGGTCTTCTGTAAAATCCCCTGAAATT
>NZ_JBZXEA010000020.1:0-37493 GCF_058725345.1 Pseudomonas sp. DW-iso17
TGTACGTAATCTGTCCACCTTCGTTAACAGCGTTAGGCGCTGTCAGCGTCACAGTCGTGGTGTTGTCGGTACCTGGTGTGTCCGTAACGGTGGTGTTCACCGCGGTAGTGCCAGGGACCAGGTTTTCGAAGTGCTCGCCGCCAGTGACGCCTTTGATGGCGGTGGTGACAGTCTGGTCGCCTTTGTACACATCGTCTGGCGCGATAGTGGTGATAGAACCACTCGACTGATTCACACCGATGGTGATGGTCTTGCCGTTATCGAGGGTGACGGTCAGCGGATTGGTGATGTTGGTCACCGGTGCGCCGTTCTTATCCACAAGGCTGGCGGTGTAGACGATATTGCCGCCTTCGCCGACGGTGGTAGTGGCGGTCAGGACCACATCGACTTTGTCGATGGTGTCGTTGATCGTGGTGGTGGCGCCGTTGCCTGCAACTTCCAGTTTTTCGAAGTTACCGCCAGTGGTCTCGGTGATCTGAACGGTCTGGCTGCTCTTATCGATAAACACGTCATCGGTCGGGGCGGGCACGGTCACAGTGCCAACAGTGTCGCCAGCCTTGATGGTGATCGAAGAACCGTTGTCGAGTTTCAGCGTTACGTCAGTGCCCGCTTTGTTGGAAAGCGTGGCGGTGTACGTGATCTGCCCACCTTCGTTAACGGCACTTGGCGCTGTCAGCGTCACAGTAGTGGTGTTGTCGGTACCCGGGGTGTCCGTAACGATGGTGTTCACCGCGGTAGTGCCCGGCACCAGGTTCTCGAAATGCTCGCCGCCGGTTACGCCTTTGATGGCGGTGGTGACAGTTTGGTCGCCCTTGTACACGTCATCAGGAGCAAGAACCGAAACGCTACCGCTCGACTGATTCACACCAATGGTGATGGTCTCGCCATTGTCCAAGGTTACGGTCAGCGGGTTGGTGATGTTAGTCACCGGTGCGCCGTTTTTATCCACAAGGCTGGCGGTGTAGACGATGTTGCCGCCTTCGCCAACGGTGGTAGTGGCGGTCAGGACCACATCGACTTTGTCGATGGTGTCGTTGATCGTGGTGGTGGCGCCGTTGCCTGCAACTTCCAGTTTTTCGAAGTTACCGCCAGTGGTCTCGGTGATCTGAACGGTCTGGCTGCTCTTATCGATAAACACGTCATCGGTCGGGGCGGGCACGGTCACAGTGCCAACAGTGTCGCCAGCCTTGATGGTGATCGAAGAACCGTTGTCGAGTTTCAGCGTTACGTCAGTGCCCGCTTTGTTGGAAAGCGTGGCGGTGTACGTGATCTGCCCACCTTCGTTAACGGCACTTGGCGCTGTCAGCGTCACAGTAGTGGTGTTGTCGGTACCCGGGGTGTCCGTAACGATGGTGTTCACCGCGGTAGTGCCCGGCACCAGGTTCTCGAAATGCTCGCCGCCGGTTACGCCTTTGATGGCGGTGGTGACAGTTTGGTCGCCCTTGTACACGTCATCAGGAGCAAGAACCGAAACGCTACCGCTCGACTGATTCACACCAATGGTGATGGTCTCGCCATTGTCCAAGGTGACGGTCAACGGGTTGGTGATGTTAGTCACCGGCGCACCGTTTTTATCCACAAGGCTAGCGGTGTAGACGATGTTGCCGCCTTCACCAACGGTGGTGGTGGCCGTCAGGACCACATCGACCTTGTCGATGGTGTCGTTGATCGTGGTGGTTGCGCCGTTGCCTGCTACTTCGAGTTTTTCGAAGTTGCCGCCGGAAGCGTCGGTGATCTTGACGGTCTGAGTGCTCTTATCGATGAACACGTCATCGGTAGGTGCCGGCACAGTTACGGTGCCGACGGTTTCGCCGGCTTTGATGGTGATCGACGAGCCGTTATCCAGCTTCAGCGTGACGTCGGTGCCGGCCTTGTTGCTCAAGGTCGCGGTGTAGGTGATCTGGCCACCCTCATTCGCTTCCGTCGGAGCTGTCAGCGTTACGGTAGTGGTGTTATCGGTGCCTGGTGTATCAGTAACGGTGGTGTTCACCGCGGTAGTGCCAGGGACCAGATTCTCGAAATGCTCGCCGCCGGTCACACCCTTGATAGCGGTGGTGACGGTTTGATCGCCTTTATAGACATCATCAGGAGCCAGAACCGAAACGCTACCGCTAGTCTGGTTTACGCCGATGGTGATGGTCTGGCCGTTATCCAAGGTGACGGTCAACGGGTTGGTGATGTTAGTCACCGGCGCACCGTTTTTATCCACAAGGCTAGCGGTGTAGACGATGTTGCCGCCTTCACCAACGGTGGTGGTGGCCGTCAGGACCACATCGACCTTGTCGATGGTGTCGTTGATCGTGGTGGTTGCGCCGTTGCCTGCTACTTCGAGTTTTTCGAAGTTGCCGCCGGAAGCGTCGGTGATCTTGACGGTCTGAGTGCTCTTATCGATGAACACGTCATCGCTAGGAGCGGGCACGGTCACAGTGCCAACCGTGTCGCCAGCCTTGATGGTAATCGACGAGCCGTTGTCCAACTTCAGCGTGACGTCAGTGCCCGCTTTATTGGAAAGCGTGGCGGTGTACGTAATCTGTCCACCCTCATTCGCTTCGGCCGGAGCGGTCAAGGTCACGGTAGTGGTGTTGTCGGTACCGGGTGTATCGGTAACGGTCGTGTTAACCGGGGTAGTACCTGGAACCAGATTTTCAAAATGCTCGCCGCCGGTCACGCCTTTGATGGCGGTAGTGACGGTCTGGTCGCCTTTGTACACATCGTCTGGCGCTACGGTGGTAATGGAACCGCTCGATTGGTTTACGCCGATGGTGATGGTCTTGCCGTTATCGAGGGTGACGGTCAGCGGATTGGTGATGTTAGTCACTGGTACGCCGTTCTTATCCACAAGGCTGGCGGTGTAAACGATATTGCCGCCTTCGCCAACGGTGGTAGTGGCGGTCAGGACCACATCAACTTTGTCGATCGTGTCGTTGATCGTGGTGGTCGCACCGTTGCCCGCAACTTCGAGTTTTTCGAAATTGCCGCCAGTGGTTTCGGTGATCTTGACGGTCTGAGTGCTCTTATCGATAAACACGTCATCGGTAGGGGCAGGCACGGTTACGGTGCCAACAGTGTCGCCAGCCTTGATCGTGATCGACGAGCCGTTATCCAGCTTCAAGGTGACGTCAGTACCGGCCTTGTTGCTCAAGGTCGCGGTGTACGTAATCTGACCACCTTCGCTCGCCTCGGTTGGAGCCGTCAGCGTCACGGTAGTGGTGTTATCGGTACCCGGTGTATCAGTCACAGTTGTGGTGACGTTATCGGTACCTGGGACCAGATTTTCAAAGTGTTCGCCGCCGGTTACGCCTTTGATAGCAGTAGTGACGGTCTGGTCGCCCTTATACACATCATCAGGAGCCAGAACCGAAACGCTACCGCTCGATTGGTTTACGCCAATGGTGATGGTCTGGCCGTTATCCAAGGTGACGGTCAACGGGTTGGTGATGTTAGTCACCGGCGCACCGTTTTTATCCACAAGGCTAGCGGTGTAGACGATGTTGCCGCCTTCGCCAACAGTGTTGGTGGCCGTCAGAACCACATCGACTTTGTCGATGGTGTCGTTGATGGTGGTGGTTGCGCCGCTGCCTGCCACTTCGAGTTTTTCGAAGTTGCCGCCGGTGGTTTCGGTGATTTGGACAGTCTGGGTGCTCTTGTCGATGAACACGTCATCGGTAGGCGCCGGCACGGTTACGGTGCCAACGGTTTCGCCAGCTTTGATAGTGATCGAAGAGCCGTTATCCAGCTTCAAGGTGACGTCGGTACCGGCCTTGTTGCTCAAGGTCGCGGTGTAGGTGATCTGACCACCTTCGTTCGCCTCGGTCGGAGCGGTCAGTGTCACGGTAGTGGTGTTATCGGTGCCTGGTGTATCCGTAACGGTGGTATTAACCGGGGTAGTACCAGGAACCAAGTTCTCGAAATGCTCGCCGCCGGTCACACCCTTGATAGCAGCAGTGACGGTCTGATCGCCTTTATAAATATCGTCTGGCGCCACGGTAGTAACGGTGCCGCTGGATTGGTTAACACCGATGGTAATGGTCTGACCGTTATCCAAAGTGACGGTCAACGGGTTGGTGATGTTAGTCACCGGCGCGCCGTTCTTATCCACAAGGCTAGCGGTGTAGACGATATTGCCGCCTTCACCAACGGTAGGAGTTGCCGTCAGCACCACATCAACTTTGTCGAGGGTGTCGTTGATCGTGGTGGTTGCGCCATTGCCTGCAACTTCCAATTTCTCGAAGTTGCCGCCAGAGGTCTCAGTGATCTGGACGGTCTGCGTGCTTTTGTCGATGAACACATCATCGCTAGGCGCAGGGACAGTTACGGTGCCAACGGTCTCGCCAGCCTTGATGGTGATCGACGAACCGTTATCCAACTTCAGCGTGACATCTGTGCCAGCTTTGTTGGAAAGCGTGGCGGTATACGTAACCTGCCCACCTTCGTTCGCCTCGGTTGGCGCTGTCAGCGTCACAGTGGTGGTGTCGATCGAATCGGTAATGGTGGTAATCGCTGGCGTGGTGCTCGGCACCAGGCTCTCGAAATTGCCGCCAGTCGTACTCGTAATCGTCGTACTGACGGTGCTGCCGTTGACGTAGACGTCATTAGCCGGCGTATCAACGACAACGCTGCCTGTCGATTCGCCGGCCTTGATGGTGATCACCGAGCCATTGCTCAAAGTGACGTTCACCGGCGTTTGCGCCGGGTTGGTCAGCGTGGCGGTATAGGTGATCTGGCCGCCTTCAGTCACGGTCGAACCTGCGGTCAGGGTGACGGTGGTGGCATCGATCGAATCGGTAATGGTCGTGACCGCAGGCGTGGTATTCGGTACCAGATTCTCGAAGTTACCGCCCGTTGCGCCCGTGATCGTGGTGCTGACGGTCGAGCCATTGTTGTAGACGTCGTTAGCTGGCGTATCAACCACAACGCTACCCGTCGACTCACCAGCCTTGATGGTGATCACCGAGCCATTGCTCAAAGTGACGTTCACCGGCGTTTGCGCCGGGTTGGTCAGCGTGGCGGTATAGGTGATCTGGCCGCCTTCAGTCACGGTCGAACCTGCGGTCAGGGTGACGGTGGTGGCATCGATCGAATCGGTAATGGTCGTGACCGCAGGCGTGGTATTCGGTACCAGATTCTCGAAGTTACCGCCCGTTGCGCCCGTGATCGTGGTGCTGATCGTCGAACCGTTGTTGTAGACATCGTTAGCCGGCGTATCAACGACAACAGTGCCTGTCGACTCACCAGCCTTGATGGTGATCACCGAGCCATTGCTCAAGGTGACGTTCACCGGGGTCTGCGCTGGATTGGTCAGGGTGGCGGTGTAGGTGATCTGGCCGCCTTCGGTCACGGTCGAACCAGCGGTCAGGGTGACGGTGGTGGTGTCGATGGTGTCGGTGATCTGCGTCACGGCCGGGTTAGGGTCGATGGTCAATACCAGGTTGCCGCCGCCGGTGGTACCGGTAACGCCGACGCTTATCTGGCCCGGGTCGATGTACGGGCTGTCATTGGGGGCCAAGGGCACATTGACGGTGCCGGTCAACTGGCCCGACGGGATGGTAATCACCGCGCCATTGGTCAAGGTGACGGTCAGGTCACTGGTGGATGGCCGGGTCACGGTAGCGGTGTAGGTCAGCACGCCGCCCGCTTCGGTGATGGTCGGCGTCGCGCTCAGGGTCAGGGTCGAAGGCTGCAGCACTTGGTTACCCGAGTCTGCCGAGCCTGGTGCTCCGCTCAGGGCGTTGAGTGCCGAAGTGCCTTGGCCGATGGGTGCGGTGGGGAAGCCGATGGTCGGGTCTACACGGCCGGCGGTCGCGTCCAGCACCACGAAGCTGTGGCCGCCCCCGGCAGCACCATTACCGGCAGCGTTTGCGCCGGCGGCAGTGGCTTCCAGGTCGGTGGTCGGGTCGGCGCCGGCGGCGATGGCTTGTTGCAGCTCGGCCACCGAGGGTGCGGCTTGCTCGCTGGCCGCTGCCAGGTCGGCGGTGGAGTCCGGCATATCGGCGCTCCACTGGGTGTCCCGGCCCAGGTCCAGGATGCGACCGTCGGCCAGTTCCAGGCTCACGGCGCCCGACAGACCGGTGTCGATCTGGTCGCCGGCAAACAGACGATCACCTTCTACAAGGACGCGACGGGCACCTTCCGGAGAAATTACGAAAACTTGACCAACAATGCTTTTGACGGTGGCAACAACACTGCTCATTAAAATTTTCTCCGGCGATCCGTTTCGACAAATCCATTTCGCAGCGCGCTATTAGCGCTGCCAATCTGGGGGCGTAGTCTATAAATGCATTGACGTCAAATATTTGGCTGGATTTTTTAGCTATCTAGTTTGTGCCAAACTATTGACCTTATGGGCGTCATCCTAAACAATCGCCCTAGTAATGTCACATTGATATTTATGCGGCGAACCGTCCTACATGTGTGAAGCAGTTCCGCTTTTCGAACTTTCCGACGTACGGTCATTACGGTAGCCATTATCCGACGCAGCGGTGCTAATCGCTGTGATTTAAGACAAGAAGTCTTGGGGAAATTTTAAATGCGTCTGCACCTGTTCAAGGCAATACCGTTCGCTCTCGCCGCCAGTTTCGTACAAGCCCAGACACTGCCCCAAGCCATGCAACAGGCATTGGATGTACACCCGGAAATCCAGGCGGGTGTTAACAGCCGCATCGCCGCCGATTACCAATTGCGCGCCGCACAAGGTGGCTACCTGCCGCGTGTCGATCTGAACGCCGGATACGGCCGCCAAGGAACCGACAACGCCACCACCCGCGCCAACAACCCTGGCGGCAATCACTGGGACACGCTCAATCGCGGCGAATCCAGCCTGCGCCTGCAGCAAATGATTTTTGACGGTTTTGCTACCTCCAGCGAAGTCGGGCGTCAACAAGCCAACGTTAATTCCCGCGCTTACTCCTTGCTGGGGACTTCCGAGCGCACTGCGCTGACCGTTGCCCAGGTTTACCTGGAAGTATTGACCCGCCGTGAGTTCGTACGCCTGGCCGAAGACAACCTGCGCAACCACGAGCGCATCTACGACCAGATCAAGTTGCGCACCGAGCGCGGCGTCGGCAACGGTGCCGACCAGGACCAGGCTGAAGCCCGCCTGGCCCAGGCCCGTAACAACTTGATCACCGAGCAGACCAACCTGGCCGATGCGCAGGTCAACTACCTCAGCGCCGTCGGCCAGATGCCCGACGAACTCGAGCGTCCGGCCCCGTTCATGGCCATGCTGCCGGCAGACCTGAATGAAGCCCGTCGCCAGATGCTCGACAACAGCCCGGTACTGCGTTCGGCCGAGTCGGATATCTCTGCCGCCGAGAAGCAGTACGACGCCGCCAAATCCACCTTCTACCCACGCTTTGACGCTGAGCTGGGCACCAACGCCGACAACAACGTCTCCGGTGACCCCAACCACAGCAATGGCTGGGAAGCCATGGTGCGCATGCGCTTCAACCTGTTCGCCGGTGGCAGCAACAAGGCCGACCTGCAATCGAAGTCCTACCAGGCCAACCAGGCGTTGGACATTCGCAACAACGCCTTGCGCCAACTCAATGAAGAGCTAGGCTTGGCTTGGAACGCCCTGAACAACGCCAACGCGCAATTGCCGGTTGCCCAGCAGTACGTGGATCACAGCACTCGCGTACGTACGTCCTACCAGCAACAGTTCAGCCTTGGTCAACGTACCCTGTTGGATTTGCTCGACAGCGAAAATGAATTGTTCACCGCTTCCCGCCGCCTGGAAGAAATCAAGAACATTCAGTTATTTACTCAGTACCGAATCAAGGCGACCATGGGCGAATTGCTCAAGAGCCAGGGAGTGGTTGCACCAATGGCCTCCGTCGTGCAGAACGACGTGAAACCTAAAGTCCAACTGCCTGGGATGAATTGAGCCACCCCAATAGCCCCATCTGTTAGTCGAGAGTGCCCGCGTGGAACCTGAAGTCAGTCGAGTTCATCTCAGTCATGATCCACGCGCACTGCACGACGACCCGTTACTCGACGGGTTGTTGGCGCTCTGCGCCCTGCATCAAAAACCGGCCAGTGCGGCCATGCTCACCACCGGCCTGCCGCTGCCTTCGCAACGGTTGAGTGCCGAGTTGCTATCGCGTGCCGCTGCGCGGGCCGGGTTGCAAGGCCGGCTGCTGCAACGCAAGCTGGAACAGATCCCGACCATTGCACTGCCGGCGCTGCTGTTGCTCAAGGACGGTCGCAGTACCGTGCTGGTGGGCTGGGAGGGCGAAGATCAAGCGCGGATCCTGCTCAGCGAAAGCGACGGCGGTGAAGTGCTGATCAAGCGCGAAGCACTGGCCGACGACTACATCGGCAAAGTCTTCTTTGCACAACCGCAGCACAAGTTCGACGTCAACCACGGCAGCCTGATTCCGCGGGCACGCTCGTGGTTCCGTGACACCCTCATGCGTTCACGCTGGCTCTACACCGACGCCATCGCCGCCAGCTTCCTGATCAACATCATCGCCATGGCCGCGCCGCTGTTCGTGATGAACGTGTACGACCGCGTCGTGCCGAACCAGGCCACCGCCACCCTGTGGGTGCTGGCCGTGGGTATCTGTGGTGCCTACCTGTTCGACCTGATCCTCAAGAGCCTGCGCAGCCTGTGCCTGGACCTGGCCGGTAAAAAAACCGACCTGATCATCTCGGCCACGCTGTTCGAGCGCATCGTCGGCATGTCCATGAAATACCGCCCGGCGCGGGTCGGCAGCTTCGCGCAGAACATCCACGAGTTTCAAAGCCTGCGCGACTTCCTCGCGTCGCTGACCCTCACCAGCCTGATCGACCTGCCGTTTACGCTGCTGATCTTCCTGGTCATCGCCATTCTCGGCGGGCACCTGGTGTGGATTCCAGTGTTGGCGTTCCCGCTCGCCCTGGGCATCGGCTACGCCTTGCAGAAGCCCCTGGTCGCGACCATGGAACGCACGATGGCGCTGGCCGCCGAGCGCCAGTCGAGCCTGATCGAAACCCTCGCCGGGCTCGATGCGGTCAAGGTCAACAATGCCGAAAGCGAGCGCCAGTATGGCTGGGAGCAGACCATCGGCACCCTTAGCCGGCTTGAGCTGCGGGTGAAGTTGCTGTCGGGCCTGTCGATGAACATGACCCTGCTGATCCAGCAACTGGCCGGCGTGATCATGATCGTGTTCGGCGTGTACCAGATCATCGACGGCAACCTCAGCATGGGCGGCCTGATTGCCTGCTACATGCTCAGTGGCCGCGCCTTGAGCCCGTTGGCCTCGCTGTCGGGCCTGCTGACGCGCTACCAGCAAGCCAAGGTCACCATGACCTCGGTGGACCAGATGATGGAGCTGCCCCAGGAGCGCAACTTCGAAGAGCGCCCCATGAGCCGTCGCACCCTGCAAGGCGCCATCGAGTGCCGGGGCCTGAACTTCACTTACCCGAACCAGCAGAACCTGGCGCTGAAGAACATCAACCTGGTGATCAAGCCAGGGGAGAAAATCGGCATCATCGGCCGCAGCGGCTCGGGCAAAAGCTCCCTGGCCAAGTTGATCGTCGGCCTTTACCAACCCGACTCCGGCTCCTTGCTGGTGGACGGCGTGGACGTGCGCCAGATCGACGTGAGCGAGCTGCGCCACAACATCGGCTATGTCGCCCAAGATATTCAATTGCTGGCCGGCACCCTGCGTGACAACCTGGTCAGCGGTGCGCGCTACGTCGAGGATGAAATGGTTTTGCAAGCTGCCGAACTGGCCGGCGTGCACGAATTTGCCCGTCTGCATCCCCAAGGCTACGAACTGCAAGTCGGCGAGCGTGGGCAGAACCTGTCCGGCGGCCAGCGCCAGAACGTTGCCCTGGCCCGTGCGCTGCTGCTCAACCCGCCCATGCTGCTGCTGGACGAACCCACCAGCGCCATGGACAACACCGGTGAAGAACGCTTGAAGCAACGCCTGCAAGCCGTGGTGCAAAACAAGACCGTGGTGCTGGTTACGCACCGAGCCTCACTGCTCTCTCTGGTCGACCGCCTGCTGGTGGTCGACCGTGGGCAGATTCTCGCGGACGGCCCGAAAGCCGTGGTCATGGAAGCGTTGAAGAAGGGGCAGATCAGTGTTGCTTAACTCCATCAAGAGTGCGGTCGGCCGCTACTTCAAAGGCTCCGATTCGCTGCAGGGCCAGCCGCTGCCCGAGGTCAACAAGGCGCTGATCGAAGATGCGCCACGGGTCATCCGCCTGACCATCTGGGCGATCATCGCGTTCTTTGTATTCCTGGTGGTGTGGGCCGGTTTCTCCCAGATAGACGAAGTGACCCGTGGCGACGGCAAGGCGATTCCGTCGTCCAAGTTGCAGAAAATCCAGAACCTGGAAGGCGGTATCGTCGCCGAGTTGTACGTCAAGGAAGGCCAGATCGTAGAGGCCGGCGCGCCGTTGATTCGTCTCGACGACACGCGGTTTGTCTCCAACGCCGGGGAAACCGAAGCCCTGCGCCTGGCCATGCAACTGCGCGTCGAGCGTTTGAGCGCGCAGGTGGATGACCGTCCGCTGAACATCCCTGACGAGGTGTTAAAGGCCGCGCCGAGCCAGGCCGCCAACGAGCGCTCCTTGTATGAAAGCCGCCGTCAACAGTTGAAGGATGAAGTGGGCGGTTTGCAGGAACAACTGGTACAGCGCCAACAGGAACTGCGCGAGTTCACTTCCAAGCAGGGCCAATACCGCAGCCAGTTGTCCCTGCAACGCCAGGAAATCAACATGTCCGAGCCGCTGGTGGCCCAGGGCGCGGTGTCGCCGGTAGAAGTGCTGCGCCTCAAGCGCGCCGAAATGGAAACCCGCGGACAGTTGGACGCTACCACTCTGGCGATCCCGCGTGCTGAATCGGCGATCAAGGAAGTGCAACGCAAGATCGATGAAACCCGCGGCAAATTCCGCAGCGAAGCCCTGACCCAACTCAACGAAGCCCGTACTGAACTGAACAAGGCCGAGTCCACCGGCCGCGCGCTGGAAGACCGGGTCAGCCGCACCCTGGTCACCTCGCCCGTGCGCGGGATCGTCAAGCAGTTGCTGGTCAACACCGTTGGCGGTGTGATCCAGCCGGGCAGCGACATGGTCGAAATCGTGCCGCTGGACGACACCCTGCTGGTGGAAGCCAAGATCCGCCCGCAAGACATCGCCTTCCTGCACCCAGGGCAGGAAGCGGTGGTCAAGTTCACCGCTTACGACTACACGGTCTACGGTGGCCTGAAGGCCAAGCTCGAACGCATCGGCGCCGACACCATCACTGATGAAGACAAGAAGACCACCTACTACATGATCACTCTGCGCACCGACCGCAGCCACTTGGGTACCGATGAGAAGCCGCTGCTGATCATCCCCGGCATGGTTGCTTCGGTGGATATCATCACCGGCAAGAAAAGCATCCTCAGCTATCTGCTAAAACCGATCATCAAGGCGCGGGCCGAGGCGTTGCACGAGCGTTGATCTTCAGCGCCTGTACCGACCTCATCGCAGGCAAGCCAGCTCCCACATTTGAATGGGTTCACAAATCAAAATGTGGGAGGGGGCTTGCCCCCGATGAGGTCGTCAGCATCACGCTACAGCTCAAACCAAACGCCATATCCATATGCGCTAACGGTATTTAAGCTTCCATCCTTATGCCTATAAATTCACTCCCCTGTCCGCCGGGAATGAATCAAATGTCTGCCACCACCGCCCTCCAAAGCTTCGACATCCACCCGTTCCCCGGCAGCGTCGGCGCCGAGATCATCGGCCTGGACTTATCCCGTCCAGTCAACGAGCAGGACTTCGCCCGCATCCACCGCGCACACTTGGACCATCACGTCATCGTGTTCCGCGACCAACGCATCACCCCCGAACAACAGATCGCCTTCAGCCGCCGTTTCGGCGTGTTGCAGATCCATGTGCTCAAACAGTTCCTGTTGGCCAACCACCCCGAGATCCTGATCGTCTCCAATATCATCGAGAATGGCCAATCCATCGGCCTGGGGGATGCGGGCAAGTTCTGGCATTCGGACCTGTCATACAAAGAACTGCCCAGCCTGGGTTCGATGCTGCATGCCCAGGAACTGCCATCTGAAGGCGGCGACACTCTGTTCGCCGATATGCACAAAGCCTGGGAGCACTTGCCAGGCCACCTGCGCAACGCCGTCGAAGGCCGCAGCGCCGCGCATTCCTACACGGCGCGCTACAGCGAAACCAAATTCGAAGGCAACTGGCGCCCAACCCTCACCCCGGAACAGCTCGCCCAGGTTGCCGAAGTGGTGCATCCGGTGGTGCGCACCCACCCGGAAAACGGCCGCAAGGCGCTGTTCGTCAGCGAGGGCTTCACCACCCGTATCGTCGGCCTGCCCGATGATGAAAGCCGTGACCTGCTGGCCCAGCTCTACGCCCATAGCGTGCTGCCGGAAAACATCTACCGCCACCAGTGGCAGCCCCACGACCTGGTGTTCTGGGACAACCGCTCGCTGATCCACCTGGCCGCCGGGTGCCCAAGCCACCTGCGGCGCAAATTGTTCCGCACCACCATTCAGGGTGACGCGCCTTTCTAACCCGATAAAGCCTGCTAGGATTGCGCCCAGTTCACTCCCAACGAACCACGAGTGCTTGGCATGCAACTACCGGACATGAACCTGCTGGTCGCCCTCGACGCGTTGCTCGACGAGGGCAGCGTGGTGGGCGCCGCGCGGCGGATGAACCTCAGCCCGGCCGCCATGAGCCGCACCCTCACGCGTATTCGCGAAGCGGTCGGTGACCCGATCCTGGTACGTGCCGGCCGTGGCCTGGTGCCGACGCCCAAGGCGCTTGAGCTGCAAGGCCAGGTGCGCAATGTGGTGGAGCAGGCTGCGTTGTTGTTCCGTTCGGCGGACCAAGTCGATTTGAGCACCTTGCGCCGTCGTTTCAGCGTGCGTGCCAATGACTTTTTCATCGGCGTGTATGGCGGGCGACTGTTCGACACCATGGAGCGTGTGGCGCCGTTGTGTGAGCTGCGCTTTGTGCCCGAAGGCGACACTGACGATGAAGCCCTGCGCGAAGGGCGGTTGGACTTGCGGGTGAGCAACACCATGCCGGCCAGCCCGGAAGTGAAGGTGCAGAACCTGTTCTCCACCACCTTTGTCGGTCTGGCGCGGCAAGACCACCCGTTGTTCGACGAAGAAATCACGGCGGCACGCTTTGCCAGCTACTCCCACATCAGCATCTCCCGGCGCGGCATCGCCCGTGGGCCCATCGATACTGCGTTGAATGCTCAGGGCCTGGAGCGCCGGGTGGCCATGATCGCCCCAGGCTTTCACGGTGCGATGTTCATGCTGCCCGATTCCGACCTGCTGTTGCCGGTACCCAAGGAAGCCCTCCTGAGCGCCAAGCGTCTGAACCTGCCACTGCGCGCATTTGCCTTGCCGATTCCACTGCAAACCCTGGTTCTGGCCCAATCCTGGCACCCACGCTTCGACAAAGACCCGGCCCATAAGTGGCTGCGCGAAACCATGCGCGAGAGCTGTCATGCCACCTGGCTAGAAGCCCAGCCGGTATAAAGCGAACGCAATCAATGTGGGAGCTGGCTTGCCTGCGATAGCGGCGCGTCAGACAACACATTTTCATCTGTCAGGCCGCAATCGCAGGCAAGCCAGCTCCCACAGGGTTCAGTGTTGATGTTCAAAGTTGCGTCTGACGCACTTATAACCTGCTAACAAGTAACTTTTTGTCATGAGAGTGCCTGATTAAACTGCTCGGGTATTTCTTATTCCGAGTTACCTGTTCATGACGTCCCTCGCTGCCCCCGTCCTCCAGGCCGCAGCCAAACCTACGGCTCTGAGCCCACCCGTATTCGGCCCGCGCATCATCATCGGCTTGCTCGGCGTATTGCTGGCGGTACTGGTCTCCGGTCTCAACGAAATGGTCACCAAGGTCGCCCTCGCCGATATCCGTGGTGCGCTATACATCGGCTTTGATGAAGGCACCTGGCTGGTCGCCGCCTACACCGCCACTTCCGTGGCAGCCATGGCGTTTGCGCCGTGGTGTTCGGTGACGTTTTCCCTGCGCCGTTTCACGCTGTGCGCCATCGGCTTGTTCACCGTGCTGGGCATCCTCTGCCCGTTCGCACCCAACTACGAAAGCCTGCTGCTGCTGCGTACCGTGCAAGGTCTGGCCGGTGGCGCGCTGCCGCCGATGCTGATGACCGTGGCACTGCGTTTCCTGCCGGCCAACGTCAAGCTGTATGGCTTGGCCGGTTACGCACTGACCGCCACCTTCGGCCCCAGCCTGGGCACGCCGCTGGCGGCGTTGTGGACCGAATACGTCGGCTGGCAGTGGGCGTTCTGGCAGATCGTCGCGCCGTGCCTGCTGACCATGGCGGCCGTGGCCTACGGTTTGCCACAAGACCCACTGCGCCTGGAGCGCTTCAAGCAGTTCAACTGGCGTGGTTTGCTGTTGGGCTTCCCGGCGATTTGCATGCTGGTGATCGGCCTGTTGCAAGGCAATCGCCTGGACTGGTTCGAGTCGGGCCTGATTACCTTCCTGCTGTGTGGCGGCACAGTGTTGCTGGCGCTGTTCATGCTCAACGAATGGTCACAGCCACTGCCCTTCTTCAACTTGCAGATGCTCGGCCTGCGCAACCTGGCGTTTGCCTTGATCGTGCTGGCCGGCGTGCTGATGGTGCTGACCTCGGTGATCATCATCCCGTCCAGTTTCCTCGCTCAGGTTCAGGGCTACCGGCCGCTGCAGACCGCACCGGTGATGCTGCTGATGGCGTTGCCGCAGTTGATCGCGCTGCCGCTGGTGGCGGCGCTGTGCAACCTGCGCTGGGTCGATTGCCGCTGGGTGCTGGGCATTGGCCTGAGTATGTTGGTGCTGTGCTGCCTCGGCAGTTCCCACCTGACCTCGGCGTGGATTCGTGACGACTTTTATGGCTGGTACCTGCTGCAGATTTTCGGTCAGCCCATGGCCGTGCTGCCGCTGCTGATGCTGTCCACCGGCAGTATCCAACCCATCGAAGGGCCGTTTGCCTCGGCCTGGTTCAACACCGTCAAGGGCCTGGCCGCTGTGATCGCCACTGCGGTGCTGGATACATTGACCACCCAGCGCGGGCATTTCCATTCAACCATGTTAGTAGACCGCCTGGGCAATTCGCCCCTTGCCGACGCTGACGCGCCGGGCCTCGCCCACCGCTTGCACGAGCAGACCGTGGTGCTGACCTCTTCGGATCTTTACGTCGTCATGGCCGGTGTCGCGGTGGCGTTGATCCTGCTGATTTTCTGGATGCCCACGCGGATCTTTCCGCCTCGCGCTCCGGCCTGACCACAAGGACTTTCCATGAAACGCAAAGATAAAATTGCCGTCTCCGTTATCGCCGTATTTGCCGTCGGTGTGCTGGTTTACCTGGTTGCGCCGGGCGTACTGGGCAGCAAGCACCAGACCACCAACGACGCCTTCGTCGCGGCGGATTTCACCCTGGTCGCTCCCCGCGTTGCCGGCTTCATCAAGGAAGTGCTGGTGGAAGACAACCAGCGTGTCAAAGCCGGGCAACTGCTGGCGTTGATCGACGACCGCGATTTTCGCGCCGCCGCCCAGGCCGCCGATGCCGACACCCTGGTCGCCCAGGCCCAGCTGAAAAACGCCAGCGCGACCCTGGAGCGCCAAAGCTCGGTGATCGCCCAGGCCCAGGCCACCGTGGCAGCAGATCGCGCCGAAGTGGCCTTTGCCGAACACGAACTGAACCGCTACAACCACCTTGCCGGCGTCGGTGCGGGCACCGTGCAGAACGCCCAGCAAGCCAAGACGCGCATCGACCAGGCTACTGCGCGCCTGGCTAAATCCACCGCCGTGCTGGCCGCCGAACGCAAGCAGGTGGAAATCCTCACCGCCCAGCGTGACGCCGCCGAAGGTGGACTCAAACGCGCCCAGGCCGCGCTGGAAATGGCCAGTTATCAGCTGTCTTACACGCGCATTGTCGCACCGGTGGATGGCATGGTCGGTGAGCGTGCGGTGCGGGTCGGCGCCTACGTGACACCGGGCAGCAAGATCCTTGCGGTCGTGCCGCTTTCTGAAGCCTATGTGGTGGCCAATTTCCAAGAGACCCAACTGTCGCATATGCACGCGGGGCAAGCGGTGCAAGTCAGCGTCGACAGCCTTGACGGCGAACTGCTCAAAGGCCATCTGGAAAGCCTTGCGCCAGCCACGGGAGTGACCTTCGCCTCGGTCAAACCCGACAACGCCACCGGCAACTTCACCAAGGTGGTGCAGCGTATTCCAGTGAAGATCGTGCTTGAGCCGAACCAGCCATTGACTGAGCGCCTGCGCGTGGGCATGTCGGTAGAAGCCAGCGTCGATACCCGGCCCGTCGAGCAGCAGCGTGAGGTGGCCCAGCAATGAAACACGTTGCCTGGCTCACCTTGAGCCTGATCACCCTGAGTGCCTGCACGGTCGGTCCCGACTTCCAGCGGCCCGAGAGCCCGCAGATCAATCAATGGAGCGAACCTCAGGGCCGACAAGCTGCCAGCCGTGCCGTCAGCGATCCCTTGCAGGAGCGCTGGTGGGACGTGTTCCACGACGCGCAGCTCTCAGCCCTGACACGCCGCGCCCTCAGCGATAACCTCGACCTGAAGTTGGCCAGCAGCCGCCTGCAACAGAGCCGCGCGGTACGTCAGGTAACCACCGCCGAGCGCTACCCGAATGTCGATGCGGGCGGCGGCTACCAGCGCAAACGTAACAGTGGCAAAGGCTTGAACGACCCCTCCGGCGAGAATGGCCGCGCAGCCTTCAACCAATGGGACATGGGCTTCTCGGCCTCTTGGGAGCTGGATTTCTGGGGCCGGGTCAAGCGTGAAACCGAAGCAGCCGACGCCACGCTGGAAGTTGCCGAAAACGACCGTCGCGCCGTGTTGTTATCGGTGCTGGCCGAGACTGCCCAGGACTATATCCAACTGCGCGGCGTCCAAAACACCCGTGCCGTCACCGAGCAAAACCTTGATGTTGCGCGCCACAGCCTCAAGCTCTCGCAATTGCGGTTGGCCGACGGCGTGGCCACCGACCTGGATGTGGCCGAAGCCGCCGCCCAGGTCGCGGCTATCGAAGCGCGCCTGCCGGATTTACAACAGCGCCAGGACCAATTGATCAACGCCCTTAGCCTGCTGATGGGCGAGCCGCCGCAGGCCTTGCACGCGCAGTTGTCCAAAGACGCTCCCGTGCCGCAAACCCAACGCCAGGTCGCGATCGGCCTGCCATCGGAACTCGCCGAGCGTCGCCCCGACATCCGCCAAGCCGAAGCCCGCCTGCACGCTGCCACTGCCAGCATCGGCGTGGCCAAGGGCGACTTCTACCCGCGCATCACCCTGTCTGGCAGCCTCGGCTCCCAAGCCATGCAGCTCTCGGATTTCGGCTCCTGGGGTTCCCGTGCCTTTGCCTTCGGCCCGCAGTTGAGCCTGCCGCTGTTCAACGGCGGGCGCCTGCAAGGCATGGTGGATTTACGCGAAGCCCAGCAACAGGAAGCGGCCCTGGCCTACCAGCAAACCGTGCTGCGTGCCTGGCATGAAATCGACGACCAACTGACCCGCTACAACGCCAGCCAACTGCGCCGCGACAGCCTCGCGGAAGCCGTGCGCCAGAACCAAATTGCGCTGACCACCGCCCAACACCAGTACGTCGAAGGCGTGGCGGATTTCGTCAACGTACTCACCGTGCAGAGTGCGTTGTTGGCGACTCAGGAACAGTGGGTGGAGAGCTCCACCGGCGTGTCATTGGCCATGGTCGGGCTGTACAAAGCGTTGGGAGGAGGGTGGGAGTCGGTGTATCCGTTGCAGGCCGCTGGGCGCTGAGTGAGAAAGAGTTTTTGTCAGTCGTCAAATAAGATGTAATGATAATTGCTCTCAATAACACTTCTGAGCTTTTCATGGGCATCGCGACTGACGGCCAGCAACAGCTTCACATCCTGTACCGCGACCATCACGGCTGGCTGCAAGGCTGGTTGCGCAAGCGCCTGGGCGACCGTGAGCAGGCCGCCGATGTGGCGCAGGACACCTTCCTGCGCCTGCTGGTGGCCGGGCGTTTCCCGGGTGACAAGGAAAGCCGCAGCTATTTGGCGCAGATCGCCCGTAACCTGGTGATCGACCAATGGCGCCGCCTGCGCATCGAACGTGCGTACCTGGAAAGCATCGCGCACCTGCCCGAGCCCGAGTCGCCTTCCCTGGAAACCCGCGCGCTGATCCTCGAAACCCTGATGCAGATCGACGCCATGCTCGACCGCATGCCCGACAATGTACGCCGTGCGTTTTTACTTTCGCAGTTCGAAGGCTTGAGCTATGCGCAAATCGCCGAACGCCTGGGCGTCACCGTCAGCTCGGTGCAGAAGTACATGACCCGCGCCATCGTCGCCTGCTACCAGGTGGTGTACGAAGAATGAAGCACGACGCGCCCATCGCCCCCGCGATTGTCGAGCAAGCCAGCGAGTGGTTGATGCTGCAATGGGGCGGCGAGCTCAAGGGCGAGCAGCGCCAGGCGTTTGCCCGCTGGCAGGCCGCTGACCCGGAACACCGCCGCGCCTGGCAGCGCTTGCAGCAGCTGCAACACACCCTGGGCGGTGTACCTGCCGACAGCGCTCGCGCGGTATTGCGCGACACCCCGGATACCCAACGTCGGGCCGCGCTCAAACTGCTCGGCCTGCTGTTGGTGGCCGGTGGCAGCGGCTACCTGGTGCAACGCAGCGAACCCTGGCGAGCGGCCTTTGCAGAGCTGCGTACCGCCACGGGCGAAATTCGCCATATGACCTTGAGCGACGGCACGCAACTGGACCTCAACAGTGACAGCGCCGTAGACCTGCGTTTCAGCGCTACCGAACGACGTATTCGGCTGATCCGAGGCGAGGTCTTGCTGACCAGCGGCCACGATGCCTCGCGCCCGCTGATCGTCGAAACGCCTGCCGGTGATGTACAGGCGTTGGGCACGCGCTTTGCGGTACGTGAATTGCCCGACGGCAGCCGTGTGGATTTGTATGAAGGTTGCCTGCGGGTCACGCCGTTGCAGGGTGCGCCGGTGCATATGCAGGCAGGGGACAGCCTGTGGTTCAACGCGCGTCAAAGCACCGCGTTGCCGGCAGTGAGCGCCAATGCCAGCAGTTGGACCGAGCATCGTCTGGTTGCCGAACGTCAGCCGTTGGGTGAGTTCGTGGCGCAACTGAGTCGCTACCGCCCGGGCCTGTTGCGCTGTGATCAGGCGGTGTCGAACCTGCTGTTGACCGGCGTGTTCCCGCTGAACGACACCGACGCGATCCTGGCCGCCTTGGAGCGTTCGTTGCCCGTGCACGTGCAGGCGGTGACCCGTTATTGGGTAACGATCAAGGCGCGGATCTGAAAATACTTTGTACAGGGCTTGTCGGTTTTTGCGGCCCGTTCGGGATACCTCTTGAAAGCCAATCAAGAAGCGTTCTCACGGGGAGTCCTGCCATGTCGCACCACCCAATCCAACCTTTGGCCCGCGCGCTGCGTCGTGGCCTGTTTGCCGGCCTGCTGGCAACGGCTCCTGTACTGCCGAGCATGGTTCAAGCCGAAGAAAGCACCGAAGCGCTGCGCAGCTATGACATCCCTGCGGGCAGCCTCGACCAGGCGTTGAACCGTTTCGCCAGTGCCTCAGGCATCCTGCTGTCGGTTGACGCTTCGCTCACCGACGGCAAGCGCAGCGCCGGCTTGAAAGGGCGTTATGGCGTAGGGTCGGGGTTGCAGCGCTTGCTGGCGGGCAGCGGTTTGGCGGCTGTGCAGTCCCAGGGCGGTTGGTCGTTGCAGGCCCTTTCCGGCGACGGAGCCTTGCAGTTGGGCGCGACCCAGATCAGCGGCCGGCAGGCGCAGGAAAGCGCCTGGGGTCCGGTGGACGGTATTGTCGCCAAGCGCAGCGCCTCGGGCAGCAAGACTGACTCGGCGCTGGTGGAAATCCCCCAGACCATCAACGTGATCACCGCCGCCGAGATCAAGGCACGCGGCGCCCAGAGTGTCACCCAGGCGTTGCTCTACACCCCAGGCATGAGCGCCGGCGGTTTTGCCGACCGGGTCAAATTGTTCGATGAGCCGACGTCACGCGGCTTCTCGCCTACGCCGTTGTATCTTGACGGCTTGCACTTGCCCTACGGCGGCGGCAGCACAGGCGGTGCGTTGCAGATCGAGCCGTATTCCCTGGAACGCATCGAAGTGCTCAAAGGCCCGGCGTCAGTGCTTTACGGCCAGAACCAGCCGGGCGGCATCGTCAATATGGTCAGCAAGCGCCCCAGCGAAACCCCGATACACCAAGTGGTACTGGAAGCCGGTACCTACGAACACAAAAGCGCGGCCATCGACCTGAGCGGCCCGCTGGACGAGGAGGGCCAGTTTCTCTACCGCCTGACCGGCCTGGCGAATGACGCGCAAGACGAAATCAATTACGTCGAAAACAAGCGCCAGTTCATCGCCCCCAGCCTCACCTGGCGCCCCAACGACGACACCAGCCTGACCCTGTTCGCCCAATACCAGAAAGATAAAGGCGTGCCCGAAGCCCAAGGCCTGCCGGCGTCCGGCACGCTGTGGGACAACCCCAACGGCAAGATCAAGCGCGATGTGTTTATCGGCGAGCCGGGCGTCAACCAGTACAACCGCGAGCAATACGTGCTGGGTTACGAAGTTTCCCATCGCCTCAACGACATCTGGACCCTTAAGCAAAACGCCCGTTACGCCGAGGTCGACGACCGCTACACCGCGCCCTTGCACGGCTACCGTTTCGTCGCCAACCCAAACACCGGCGTGCAAGACCAGCGTTACCTGCAACGCTTCGGCGTGGACTGGTCGCAGACCAACAAAGTGTTCGGCGTGGACAGTATCGCCCAGGCCGAATTTGACACGGGCGCGCTGTCCCACACCTTCATCGTTGGCCTGGACTACTACCATTCCAACTCGCAGTTCCATGGCCTGTACGACCGCAACCCGCCGATCATTGACCTGTTCAAACCGGTGTACGGCCAGCCCTTGAACTTCGGCCAACCGTACCGCTGGGATCGCACCATCACCCAGACCGGCCTGTATCTGCAGGACCAGATCAAATTGGATAAATGGGTACTGGTACTCGGTGGCCGCTATGACTGGGCGAATGTGGTGAACAAGGAGCCGATACAGGACACCCGCTTTGCCAGCAAAGACCAGGCGTTCACCGGCCGTGCGGGCCTGGTGTACCTGTTCGATAACGGCTTGTCGCCCTTCGTCAGCTATTCGGAATCCTTCCTGCCGCTGGCCGGCACTGATGCGAACCGAAAACCCTTCGAACCCTCCACCGGCAAACAGTACGAAGTCGGCGTGAAGTTCCAGCCACCGGGCCAGAAGAGCTTCATCCAGGCTTCTGTGTACCAACTGGACCAGGAAAACGTGCTGACCACCAACCCGGTGGATACCACCTTCAGCACCCAAAGCGGCGCCCTGCGCTCGCGAGGTGTTGAACTGGAAGCCAAGGCCGTCTTGAGCGATGCCTGGGACGTGGTCGCCTCGGCTGCGCGCAATGACGTCAAATACACCAAGGACAACGATGGCCGCCAAGGTCGCCACCCGGCCGGCATCTCCCCACTCACCGCCTCGATGTGGGTCAACTACACCGTGCTCGGCGACACGCCCTTGGCAGGGTTGGGCGCGGGCTTGGGCGTGCGTTATGCCCGTCAAAGCCTGGGCGACGACTACGAAGGCGCTTTTAATGTGCCGTCCTACAGCGTCTACGATGCAAGCCTGAGCTACGACCTGGGCGCCTCGCCGCTCAAGCTCAAGGGCGTGAAACTGGCGATGAACGTGCAGAACCTCAGCAACAAGACCTACGTCTCGCAGTGCACCAGTGATTTGGATTGCTACTACGGGGAAGGACGCACGGTGGTGTCGAGCCTGACGTACGATTGGTAACTTAGCGTTTAGGTGATATTTGCTGCGGCGCGCACCCTTCAAGGGTGCGCTCTGTTGCCGCCCTACACCAGGTCCGCTGCAAATCGTGTACACACATTGGAAAGCATGCGTACCTCGGCACCGCTACAGCCTGCCGCTTCGAAAAAGCCGGAGGCTTCTCGCACGACGGCATACATATCCGTGACGATGGACCTTGCTTCATCCGCCCCCAACCCAAAGCGTTCAGGCGTACTCAGCAAATTACTGACAGACGATACCCGGCCTTCATTGCCGATGATGAGCGCCTGCAAGCCTAGTTGGGTAGGGTGGGGCAACACGTCAAATACTGGCGCAAGGGAATAGCCCGAGGCGCTGGTCAGCAGCAGCCCGGTTTGTTTCAGGTGGTCGTCGCTATTGCCGATGAGCACGTTGAAGGCCATACGCTTGTAAAGCTCGCGCATGTCAAAGGTGGCATCGTCGCAGACCTTCTTCAACACGTCGGCGATCCTGGAATAGGAAACGGAACCGTCAGCTGCATCAACCCGCATTCTTGGCTTCTGCGTGCTTACCAAAGAGTTGCAGCTGACATAGTGCTCGCGACCAGCGCCTTCATGTCGATCAAAACGCTCGACCATCAAGACCGGTTTGCCGGCGACCTCTACCAACTTGTGCCCGGCTGCGGGTAGACCTGCTGCATCCGCCATTTGAAGGCTGGCGAATTCCGCCCGTGGCTGATCGAACACATCGTCGCTACGGCCGAGTTTAGCAATCCATTCCTTACCTTCATGAGTCACGGTGACCTTCGGCCTGGCGCCGCCCATGGAACTCCCAAACTCGAATAACCGTGCGATTTCCACGGGCAGGTCGACGTCACCTTTCTCGACTCGATCAAGGCCCACCATGATTTTCTCAAGGTCTTCGAATTGCGGGGGGTGGTGCAGGGTTGGCAGCTGGCTTCTTGACGCACTGAACAGCAGGCAACCCACTCCTGCTCCCCGCGATGCAAGCAGCCATTCAACTTCGTTTTGTGGATGCTGTTTGTGGGTCGCCAGCAGAACACGCCGGCCCCAATTGTCGGGCGTTGCGTCGTCGAGCACACCAAACATGCGCGTCGAGGAATACTGGTTAGGGGTCAGTGGCAAACTCAGCGGGTCAATCGCAAATGCGTCGGGCCGCGCGAGCCAACTGTTGGCGTAGCGAAAAACGAATCCATTCCCATGCATGGCCACTTCGCCAACAGGGACCGGGTCACCGACTAAGTGAGCTGAAAAAACAAAGGCATTACCAATCGGCTTCCAGGACATCGTGTTCTCCTTCAGTGCGAATGCGCTCAGGCTCACGGGCGAGGCTCATGGTAATCCCAACCTGGTCAAGTTCTGGTGACGCAATGCTCGCCATACCTTCTTCCAAGTCCATCGCGCTAAGCACATTCATCAGCACGCCGAGGGATACGCCGGCCTCGCCCTGCCTCAGCCGCTGATACGTCTGCCGCGTAATGCCCGCGCGGCTGCATATGGTGGAAATTTTCAACCGGCGACGAATGCGGGCTATTTCGATACCGTTCCCGATACCTCTCATCAGCTCAGCGCTTCTCTCAGAGATGTACCCTTTGTGCGGGTAGGGCTTCGCTGTTTCTTGCATGATATATCACCCTTTAAAGCAATAAAGGTAACTTATATCATCCAAGCCTCTAAGGCCACCTGCAAAAAACCGGCTCGAGGCCGGCTTTTTGCAGGGTTGGAAGAATCAAAGGTTTTGCAAAAACACCACATACCCCCGAAACCACTCATCGGCCCCCAGATACCCCGGCTCTTGCCACTCCCCGCCCTGAATCAAGCCAATCTTGAACGGCACGCCCAGCCGATTCATCCGCGGCAAATACGCGGCATAGTCAGGGATGCTGTGACGCCCTTGATACGTCTGCACCACCACTTCATCCACCACGCCCTTGAGTTGGGCGATAGCGGCCGGGTCGGCGTTGCTGCTCCAGTCCATCAGGCCGGTGATGCTCAACCGCAGGTCGGCAGGCAGGCGCTGGCGCAGGTCGCGCAGAAAATCGGCGTATTCGTGCAGATATTGGGTGCGGGCGTCGAAGTCGATCTGGATGCCGATCACCGGGTTGCCGGCGTCACGCCAGCGTTGCACCTGGCCCAGCACCTGGGTGTAGACCCGTTCCGGCCAGCGCAAGGTGTGGGCGCGGTACACCACCCAGACGTGGCCTTGAGTAATACGCGGCACGCTCATGCCCTGGGCGATCAATTGCACGCCGCGCTGGGGCGCGCGACGAGTGGAGTTGATCTGGCCTTGCAGGATGTACAAGGTTTTTGCCTGCTTGATCACCGGCTGAGGCTCGACGCCACTCCACAGCCAAAAGGCGTCATAGTCGCGGGCGTCCACGGCACCAAAAGCCGGGCTTGCCAGCAACAGCAAGCCCAGCCACAGCGGCTTCACCAGTAGTACTGCAGCGATTTGCCCCACTGGGTATCGGCAAAACCGCTCTTGAGTTGGCGGAACCAGGCTTTGCGCACCGCCGGCGCCACGTCTTCGCCGCCGCAGCTGTTGTAGCCGGCCGGCGCGTAGCAGTTGATGGCGCGGAACAGCGCATAAGCCTTGTCGGTTTTCGGCGCCTTGGCGTTGGCGATCACCTGTTTGTAGCCGTCCAGGCGCGAGAAGGTTTCACCCTTGAAGTCCGAGGCGGTACTGCCCAGGCTGCCGGCGGCGCGGGGTTGTTCCAACGGCATGCCGTCCAGGCCGTTGCGCAGGATGAACTCACCGAAGCAGTTCAACGCATGCGGGTTTTTGGCCTCGTTCTGCAAGGTCGCCGCGATTTGCGCGATGCTTGGGCAGGCGTAGCCGGATTCGGCCTTGTCTCCGTTCCATTGGAACAGCTTCAAGGTCTGGCCACTGGTATAGGTGTAGCCCAGGCTGGTGCCGAGTTTGTCGTCAGAGAACGAGGCCTGCTTGAGGTCATCGGCGAAGGTGGCGTACTGGCCGCGCAGCAGGTCTTTGTAGAGGAGCACGAATTGCGCGCTCTGACGCTCGGTCGGGTCGCTTGCGTTGGCGATCTGCTGGCGCAGCAGGTCGGGGCCTGCGACGTTACGCAGCAGGATGTAGCGCACTTGCTTGGCGCTGATCGGTGAGTCGGCGGCGAACACCTTGGCCAATTGGCCGCTGCGCTCGTAGTTCATGGCCAATGCCAGCTCGAGCTGGTCACGTTGCAGCGGTTGCTTGGCCAGCGGCAGCAGTTGCAGCCACAGGGCTTCGGCGGCCTTCCAGTCCTGCTTGGCTTCCAGAGCCAGGGCGCGCAGGGTCTGTTGGCTGAAGGCGAAGTAATCCAGGCTCGACGGCACATCCGCCGGCAGGTGCTTCAAGGCCGCGTCGGGTTGGTGTTCGACGTACAGGGCATAGCTGGCTTGCAGGAAGTCAAAAAGCGCCGGCTCACTGGCGAAGGTGCTCTTTTGCTTATCCAGGTCTTCACGGCTCAACAGCGGCGGGGTGTGGGCGCGCATCGCCATCAGGTCGCTGACCACTTGCAGCATCGGGCTGTTCGCCGCTTTATTGCCGACCATCAGCAACTTGAGGTCGGCCTCTTCCACCAGTTCGTCCACGCTCACATTGCGCTGGGCCTCAGTGGCCTCGGTGAACTGCCAAGTGAAGTCTTCGGCAAGCCTGGCGTCGTCGTTCGCCAGCCAGTGCACACGGCGCAACAGGCCACGGGCCGATGCAACGTAATCGCCCTGTGGATAATGTTTCAGGTAACTGAGAAAACCTTCTTCGGCATCGCTCAAGGCCGACTTATCCACATGCTCGCGTTGCGGCATGCCGTATTCGTCGAAGGCTTCGGCCTGGGCCTGATTCAGTGAAGTACGCGCAGTCATGTACAGCGCCGTTTCCTTCAGCCACGGCACATCGCTGGTGGCGGCGGCGGCGAACCCGCGCTCGGCGTAATCGAAGCGCCCGCTGTAGAAGTCGCCGGCGGCCTGCAAATAGGTGCGAAACAACTGGGCGTTGGCCGAGGGGGTCAACTGCGCGTCCACGACCTGGCGGCTCCAGTCACAGGTGGTCAGCAGCTGCAGGCGTGCTTTTACCAACACATCGCGCTCGGCGGGCGGCATCTGGGCCTTGATCACCTGGCTGATAAACGCCGTGGCGCTGTCATCGTCATTGCTGCGGCAACGGCTGCCTTCGCCATTCAGGAAGGCCTGGCCTGCGGTCTTGTACTCCTCGCGCTTGATGCCCAGGGGCTGGAGCAGCGTGTCGAGTTCGGCTGTGCGTGAATCGTCAGCCTTGTTGTCAGGCTCCTCATTCGTGGCCGGAACCGGCACCAGGCGGTACACCGGAAACGGCACCGGGCCAAAGCCTTGCGCCAAATCGTCTTCGCCCAAGGCATTCGGAGCCAGGGGCGCAGCTTTTTTGTCGGCCAGCAACAGGCGCAGGTTCACCCGGCTGTCGTTGCCAGGGCTGAGAAACGGCTGGTTGCTGCACGGCTCGTAGCTGTCACGCGATACCCGCCAATCGGGGTAACACGAGTCGTCAGAGCTGGCCTGGGCCGGTAGGGAAAAACCGGCCAACAGGGCCAGGGCCAGAGGTGACAGCAAACCGATGCGCATAACGTTTCCTTGATCCTGAGTCCTTGGAGAAGGGGCAATAATAGCCTGATCCGACGAGTGCTTCGGTGAAGGCCTACACAAATTGCTGATTTGTCCGATTCCAGCGGCGAGGCCAGGGCTTTTGGCCTAGAGTGGCGGTGTTTGCGCATAGGCAAGCAGGGTCATGCCGGGAGAATTTGAGGTGCGTCGGTCTGTGGTAGAGCAAAACGAAACAGTTGGGGCATTGCCTGCCTTGCATCGCTCGACCTGGGAAGGTGCCGGCTGGCTCAGCCGTCTGTGGTGGGTGCCGATCCTGGCGCTGGCCATGGCCCTGCGGTTTTACCACCTCACCTCGGCGGCGATCTGGGGCGACGAAGGCTCAAGCCTGTTACTGAGCGAATACGCCCTGGCCGACCTGTGGTTTCACGCGGCCCATGATGTGCACCCACCGCTGTATTTCTTGCTGCTGCGCGGTTGGATCGAAGTATTCGGCGACAGCATCGGCTCAATTCGCAGCCTGAGTGCAATCCCCGGCGTGGCCGTCGTGGGCCTGGGCATCTGGCTGACACGGCAACTGTCCACCCGACGCGCAGCCGTGCTGGCGGGGATCCTGTTGGCGCTGCTGCCGACCGCAGTGCGCTACAGCCAGGAAGTGCGCATGTATTCGCTGCTGGGCGTGTGGCTACTGGGCGCCACGCTGGCCCTGGTGTACTGGGTGAAGCAGCCCGAGCGCGTGCGTTATTTGGCTGTGTATGTGCTGTTAATGAGCGCCGCGTTCTATACCCACTACTTCACCGCGCTGTGCGTGCTGGTGCATTGGGCGTACCTGGGATTGCAGGCGCCAGCTCAACGCCTGATCACGCGACCTGCCTGGTGGGTCGCTAACGTAGCGATAGTGTTGTTGTATCTGCCCTGGCTACCCAACCTGCTGGATTTGGTGCAGCACGTCGAACAGCTCAAAGTCGGCGGCGACATTGGTTGGGAAGAGCCGGTCAATCTACTGTCGCTGCCATCGATGGTCTGGCAGTTCCTGTTGCAGGATGACGGTCTCGGCCTGTGGCCGCCGCTGTTCTGGCTGTTCCCCCTGCTGCTCGCCGGGGTGGTTGTATCGACGGCCTGGCGCAACCACGCGGCGCGCCTGCCGGCACTGTTTTGCCTGCTGCCGCTGCTGCTGGTCTATGGCGTGTCCTTTATCTCGCCCGTGTTTATCGAGCGCTACCTCACGGTGTATGCGTTAGGCCTGCCGATAGTCCTGGCGCTTGCCATCGACCGTTTGCCGTCCCGTTTGTGCTGGCTGGGCGTGGCGTTGTTCGCACTGTTTGTTGGCGTAGAACTGTTGGGGCTAAAGAACAACTTCGAAGTGGATGAGCACGACCAGTTCAACGTGCCGGTGGAGTTCGTCAATCGCAACTACCAGGAAGGCGACCGCATCGTCCTGAGTGACATGATGTGGTACCTCAGCTACGTGTATTACGACCAGACCGACGCGCAACTTCAGCTCTACACACCGCCCAAGCCCGACGGCACTGCCACTCGCCCGAACGCCTATGGTTTCGGCACACTGGTGGACCAGGACGGTGGCCGCATCTATCTGGACCGCCTCTCAGCACTGCCTGCTCAAACGCGGCGGGTATGGTTGATCAGCAGCAACGAAGCCCCAGATGAATTCGCGCCACTGCCCAACGGCTGGCGCGAACTCAGTCGCCAGGACGGCGGTGGCGCCAGGGCGCGGTTGTTCGTGCTATGCAACGCACCGGCGCCGCAACCTGAAGGCTGCCGCTAGACTCACTTGAACCTATTTATGAGGAGCCTTTCATGGAATCGCCACTGCACAGCTTGCCGGCTTTGTTCAAACAGCTTGGCCTGCCGGACGACCCGGTCAGTATTGAGCAATTTGTCGCCTCTCATTCGCCGCTCAAGCCGGAGTTGAAACTGGCGGATGCGTTTTTTTGGAGCGACGCCCAGAAGACATTTTTGCGTGAAGAGATTCTGGAGGATGCGGATTGGGCGGTGGTGGTGGATGAGTTGAATTTGATGTTGCGGGGTGGGCGAGGGGTGTAAAAAAATATCCCAAGAAATGCGAGTATGTAAAAAAAAATGGTAAGCGGTAAAAAAACTGGGCTTTAATCGCTTAAGTGAATTTTTTCTGGAAAAGCTCGCCCTGCCAACAGTCGGATACGCTCATCTGTGTGAGGCGCTCGATCTAAAGGTTATCGCACCCTCCCTCCCGAAATGATGGACCGCGCCATCCAGTGGGCTTACCTGCACGAAACCCGCGATTCATTTGCCATCGAAAAAGAACAACCCAGCGAAGAAAAATCTCGTCGCTTCGTTCAACTCCTGCGCCAGGCCCACGAAGGCCGTTTGCTCACCGAAGACTACTTGGTCGAGCTGCAAAACAGCACAGTCTCCAACCCCTTCGACAAAGCCGTCGCGTTTCGCCACGAACAGAACCATCTGCACAACGGGCTGCGCGGCGCAGCCGGTGTGAGCTACGTACCGCCAGCCCCCGCGCTTTGCCAGGAATTGATGGAAGAGCTGATGGCCTTCGCCAACCAGCCCGTTCGAGACGTCGATCCTTTGGTTGCGGCCGCGGTCACCGCTTTCGGTTTCGTCTTCCTGCACCCGTTCATGGACGGTAATGGGCGCCTGTCTCGCTTCCTGATTCACCAGACGCTTTGCCACTACGGCGCACTGGAAAATGGTTTGCTGCTACCGGTTTCTGTCGCCATGAAGCATGAAGAGCAAGCCTACCTGCAAGCGCTGAAAACCTTTTCCCAGCCAACCCGTGAGTTCTGGAACGTCACCTGGCTGGATGCGGACCACATGGCGTTCGACTTCATCGGCCACCCCTCGATCTATCGCTACGGGGATGCGACCCGCTGCGTCGAATTCACCCTGCAAATGGCCCGCCGAGCCCTGGAAGTGGAACTGCGCGAAGAAACCGAATTCCTCGACCGCTACGACCGCGCGATCAAGGCCGTGAATCAACGCTACGACGTGCGTGGCAGTGATTTGTCGAAGCTGGTGATGATGTGCCTGGATAACGGTGGGAAGCTTTCCAAGCATCGGCGTAAGCAGTTTCAATACAGCGTGGCGGATGAGGTGTTTGGGTTTATTGAGGAGGAGAGCCTGAGGTTGATGGGCGAGTAAGAGGTGATCCAGACACTTCGTGAAAAGATGGGAAACGTCCTATTTCTCTAGGTGAAACGGACTATAGATGCAGCAGACGTTTTTTCTTATCAAAGGGATATCGCCTATTGATGAGTGGGTGCGACTAATTCCGCGCGGAAGACTAGGTCGTCTGGGTGGGCAGGCTGAGCAGCAAGCATGAAGCCGACGCTGACCTAATGTGGGAGCGGGCTTGCCCGCGAAGGCGGCGTGTCAGTCACTGAATATTCAACTGAGCCACCGCTTTCGCAGGCAAGCCAGCTCCCACATTTTGTTTGTCGCATGGCGAACGCGCATCCCACCACTCATCTGCGAAATTGTTTCAAAACTTGACGGCAAACCCTTCCTCCACCATATTGATAGTTAGCAAACTAACTGTATGCGAACTATCCAGTGCCTCAATCCCTCGAACAACTCCAGATGAGCCTCAGCAGCAGCATGGTGGTGGGCGCCCGTAATTGGCGCAAAATCTGCCAGACCACGCTGGTGAGCTATGGCATCTCCGAAGCCTGCGCCGTGCCGTTGTTGATGATCGGCCGCTTGGGCGACGGGGTACACCAGGTCAAAGTAGCCCAGGCTTCCGGTATGGAAAGCCCATCACTGGTGCGCCTGCTTGACCGGCTGTGCGGTGACGGTTACGTCTGCCGCACCGAAGACATCCACGACCGCCGCGCCAAAGCCCTGAGCCTTACCGAGCGTGGCCGTGAGTTGGTGCAGGCGGTGGAAGCGCAACTGGTGCGCCTGCGCAAAGACGTGTTGGCAGATATCGCCCCTGACGATCTGCAAGCCGCACTGCGCGTACTGCGCGCCTTCGAAGCGGCTGAGGCTGTGTCGTCTTGAACGGATTTTTTACCGGCTTCCCGCCTGCCCGCGATTGGTTCTACGGGGTGCGTACCTTCGCCGCGTCGATGATCGCGCTGTACATCGCCATGCTCATGCAAATGCCGCGTCCGTACTGGGCGATGGCCACGGTGTATATCGTCTCCAGCCCGTTTGTCGGCCCAACCAGTTCCAAAGCCCTGTACCGCGCCATCGGCACCTTGATGGGCGCGGCGGCGGCGGTGCTGTTTGTGCCGATGTTCGTGCAGTCACCCTACATTCTGGTGGTGGTAATTGCGCTGTGGACGGGCACCTTGCTGTTCTTGTCCATGCACCTGCGCACCGCGAATAACTATGCCCTGATGCTGGCCGGCTACACCTTGCCGCTGATTGCCCTGCCGGTGGTGGATAACCCTTTGGCGGTCTGGGATGTGGCGGAGGCGCGTACCGAAGAAATCTTCCTCGGCATTGCGGTCGCGGCGGTGGTGGGCGCGATGTTCTGGCCCCGGCGCCTGATGCCGGTGTTCGATGGCTCGGTGGCCAAGTGGTTCAGCGACGCCCAGGTCTACAGCCAGCGCTTTCTCAGCCGCAAGGTCGACCCCGAAGAAGTCAGCAACCTGCGCGGCGGCATGGTCGCCACTTTCAATACCCTCGAATTGATGATCGGCCAACTGCCCCACGAAGGCGCGCGCCCGCAGACAGTACGCAACACCAAGGAACTGCGCGGGCGCATGATTCACCTGCTGCCAGTGATCGACGCTCTGGATGATGCGGTGTACGCCATCGAGCACCGTGCGCCGGAGTTTCTCGACCAGCTCACGCCGTTATTGGAAGCGGCCAGCGCCTGGCTGCAAAGCACTACCGAACAAGCGCCCCTGGAACGCTGGCGTGTATTGCGTGACAAGATCGACGCCGCTCAACCCCAGGGCGAAGCGCTGGATGACCGTCATACGTTGCTGTTCTCCAACGCCCTGTACCGCCTGGGCGAATGGGTCGATTTGTGGCAAGACTGCCGCAGCCTGCAAGCCGCCATCCAATGTGAAAGTCAGGACACCTGGCGCGCCGTTTACCGGCACTGGCGCCTGGGCCGGCTCACGCCGTTCCTCGACCGTGGGCTGATGTTCTACTCGGCGTTTTCCACCGTCACCGCAATCATTGTCGCGTCGGTATTGTGGATTCTGTTGGGCTGGACCGACGGCGGCAGCGCCGTGATCCTTGCCGCTGTGGCGTGCAGCTTTTTCGCCTCGATGGACGACCCTGCACCGCAGATCTATCGGTTCTTTTTCTGGACCGCCATGTCGGTGCTGTTCGCCAGCCTGTATCTGTTTCTGGTGCTGCCCAACCTGCATGATTTCCCCATGCTGGTGCTGGCCTTCGCCGTGCCGTTTATTTGCATCGGTACCCTCACGGTGCAGCCACGGTTTTACCTGGGCATGTTGCTGACGCTGGTGAACACCTCATCGTTCATCAGCATCCAGGGCGCCTATGACGCGGACTTTCTCAACTTCGCCAACGTCAACCTGGCCGGGCCCGTGGGTCTGCTGTTCGCGTTCGTTTGGACCTTGATCGCCCGACCCTTCGGCGCCGAACTGGCGGCCAAGCGCCTCACCCGTTTCAGCTGGCGCGACATCGTCAGCCTCACCGAGCCCGCCACCCTGGCCGAGCACCGGCACATGGCCGTACAAATGCTCGACCGCCTGATGCAACACCTGCCGCGCCTGGCGCTCACCGGCCAGGACACTGGCATCGCCCTGCGCGACTTGCGCGTGGCTTTGAACCTGCTCGATCTGCTGGCCTACTCGCCACGCATCCTCGGTGTGCCACGGGTGTTGCTCAACCAGGTGGTGGAAGGCGTGGGCGGTTACTTCAAGGCCTGCCTGAAGGCGGGTGAACGCTTGCCCGCGCCCAGCGGTCTGCTGATGACCCTGGACCGCACGCGTCGCGCCCTCAACGGCCAGGGCCTGCAAGACGAAGACGACACCCGCCTGCACCTGCTGCACGCCTTGGCCGGCCTGCGCCTGGCGCTGTTGCCCGGTGTGGAGTTCATTGGCGGTACAGAGATGCAAGCGCCGTTACCTGATGGAGCGCCTTTATGATCGGTGACCTGGATATCAGCGGGGTATTCCTGCCCACGCTGCTGGTGCTGATGGGCATTACTTATGTGTTGTTTCTGGTGGTGCACGGGCTGTTGACGCGCATGCACTTCTATCGCCTGGTCTGGCACCGGGCATTGTTCAATGTGGGGCTCTACGCGCTGTTGCTGGGCGCGGTGGACTCACTCAGTCGATATTTGATGACATGAAAAAACCTTTTTTGACTATCGGCCGTGTCGTCCTGACGTTGTTGATCGTGAGTTTCGCGGTCGTCGTTGTGTGGCGCATGGTCATGTACTACATGTTTGCGCCCTGGACCCGTGACGGCCACATCCGTGCCGACATCGTGCAGATCGCCCCGGACGTGTCCGGGCTGATCCAGCGCGTGGACGTGCGCGACAACCAGTTGGTGACCAAGGGCCAGGTGCTCTTCGCCGTCGACCAGGACCGCTTCAAGCTGGCCCTGCGCCAAGCCCAGGCCGCCGTGGCCGACCGCCAGGAAACCCTGGCCCAGGCCCAGCGCGAGTACAAGCGTAACCGTGGCCTTGGCAACCTGGTGCCCAGCGAGCAACTGGAAGAGAGCCAGTCCCGCGTCGCCCGCGCCCAATCGGCCCTGGCCGAAGCCCAAGTGACAGTGGACTCCGCCCAACTCAACCTCGACCGCTCGGTGATTCGCAGCCCCGTGGACGGCTACGTCAACGACCGCGCACCGCGTACCCAGGAGTTCGTCACCGCCGGGCGCCCGGTGCTATCGGTGGTAGACAGCAACTCCTTCCACATCGACGGCTATTTCGAAGAGACCAAGCTCGACGGCATTCACGTGGGCATGGGTGTGGATATCCGTGTGATCGGCGACAACGCGCGCCTGCATGGCCACGTGCAGAGTATCGTCGCCGGTATCGAAGACCGCGACCGCAGCAGCGGCTCCAATCTGTTGCCCAACGTTAACCCGGCGTTCAGTTGGGTGCGCCTGGCCCAGCGGATCCCCGTGCGCATTGCCTTCGATGACGTGCCGGCGGACTTTCGCATGATCGCCGGGCGCACGGCGACGGTGTCGATCATTGACGACAAAGTTGAAGACGGGGGCAAACCATGAAGCGGCTTCTGGCAACCGCTTCCCTGGGGTTGTTGCTGTCGGCCTGCCAAGTAGTAGGCCCGGATTACAAACTGCCGGAGCAGGCTGCGGTCAACCGTGGCGACCTTCAAGGGCCGATCATGGGCGAAGGCAAAAATGTAGTCTCGGCGCCAGTGCCAGCGGATTGGTGGAAGCTGTACAAAGACCCGCGCCTGGACGAACTGGTGCGCCAGGCCATGGCCTCCAACACCGACCTGCGCGTGGCCGCCGCCAATCTGCAGCGCTCGCGTTACCAGGTGCAGCAGGCCGAATCCGCTGGCGGCTGGAGTGCCGGCGTCAAGGCCGAGGCCCAGCGTTTGCAGGAGTCTGGAGAGGCCTTCTTGCTGCCGGACAAAGTCCCGGTGGGCAATATCGGTAGCGTCGGGATTACCACGTCCTATCAATTCGACCTGTTCGGCACCTTGCAGCGTGGCATCGAAAGCGCCCAGGCCAGCGCCGACGCCACCCAGGCTGCGGCGGATATCGCTCGCATCACCCTGGTGGCCGATGTGGTGCGCTCCTATACCCAGGTGTGCGCGGCCAACGAAGAGCTGGCGATTGCCAACGAGTCCCTCGACCTGCAAGCCCAGAGCACCAAACTGACCCAGCGCCTGCGGGATGCCGGGCGCGGCGATGAAACCCAGGTGACTCGCTCGCAAACCCAATACAAATCCCTGCGCGCCGACATACCGCGCTATGAAGCCTCGCGTCAGGCCGCGCTGTTTCGGCTGTCGATGTTGCTGGCCAAACCGGTCGACCAACTGCCAGCCGGCACGGGCACCTGCGCTGAGCTGCCGCATATCGCTCAATTGCTGCCGGTAGGCGATGGCGCCACGCTGCTCAAGCGCCGCCCGGATGTGCGCCAGGCCGAACGCCAGCTGGCCGCCGCCACCGCACGCATCGGCGTGGCGACCGGCGCGTTGTACCCGGACATCAGCATCGGCGCCACGGTAGGCACCGTGGGCCTGCTGGAAAACCTCGGCACGCCTGCCACTAATCGCTGGGGCTTTGGCCCAATGATCAGCTGGACTGTACCGACCAACGGCGCCCGCGCCCGCGTGCATGAAGCCGAAGCCGCGACCCAGGGAGCCCTGGCCCACTTCGACGGCGTGGTGCTCAACGCCATCCGCGAAACCCAGACCGGCCTGGCCCAATACACCGCCGTGTTGCAACGCCGCGACGCCCTGGCCGACGCCGAACAGTCGGCCCGAGAAGCGGCGGGCCAGACCCACCGCTTCTTCCAGGCCGGCCGCGAATCCTTCCTGGCCGACCTGCAAGCCACGCGCACCTACACCGATATGCGTGCGCAATTGGCGGCGGCCAACACCCAGGTTGCCATGAGCCAGATCGACCTGTTCCTGGCCCTGGGCGGCGGTTGGGAAAGCGGACGAACGCAAGGGCAAAAACCCGGCAAACCGTGAGGTGATTGCTATGCTTTCTTGGGTGAGGCCCGCTGGCGCCTCACCCGACAAAGCTCGCGTTTGCTCATGGGGATTCCAAGAATGAAAAACCCTTATGCTCCCGCTTTCTGGTGCGTGCTCTTCGCACTGGTTTTGTTATCGGCCGCGTATTTTTACGGCGTCATGCTCGCCCATCAACTCGACAAGGCGATGGTGTTCCTCGACAGCGCCTGCCTGGTGATCGGCACTTTGTCCATCGGCGTGGTGGCCTGGGCGTCGTATCAAAACCAGCGGGTGAAGAAAAAACTCCTCGAGCAGGGCAAGACCCGCGTGGCGATCTGGGACACCAAGGTCGCCCTGCGCCGCGTCGAAACCGTGTTCGACCGCTATTTCTGGGGCAGTTACTGGCAGCCGGGGCGCACGTTCCAGGAAGTCATGGGCGACCTCACCGGCACGCCGCTGGAAAAAAGCCTCGAAGTCCTGAAAAAACAATGCGTGCTGCTGGACCGACAGGTTGCCGACGGTAGGCATTGGCTGGATAACGCGCGGGAATTGTCCGACGTGGCCACGCAAATGGCCCGCGAGCGCTACCAGCTGGATTTTTGCGACCCCAAGGCCGACACCCCCGGCAACGCCGTGATACACCGCGAGTTCGAGGTGTTGGTGTACACCTGGACCGCGCGCTTGAAGAGTTTTGATCACCAACTGGATGAAGTCGAACAAGAGTACTCCTGAACTCCTGCTGAACTGATCCCTCTGAAAGGCTGGGCCGTTTACGCCCGCCAGTGCTAATCTTCCCCCGTTTTCGGCGGGCTTGAGCCAATCCCCTCAGGGGTTCAAGGAAGACAGCCCACTTCTCACAGGATTTGATCAGGTCACTTCATGAATAAGCCAGCCGTTGTTTTCTTGGGTTTTGTTGTCGCCGTCGGCGCCGTCAGTGCGGGCGGTGCCTGGTACACCGGTAAACAACTGGACCCGGTCCTGCAAACCGCTATCCAGAGCGCCAATAAAGAACTGCAGACCTCCATGGCCGGCGTCGATGGTAGCGTGACCCTGGAGCTGGTGTCCCTGGACCGTGGCGTGTTCAGCAGCACCGCGCACTATCGCCTCAAGGGCCAAGGCAGCGTGTTCGGCGAAGACAACCCGAACCCCGAATTGCTGTTCGTCGACCATATCGAACACGGCCCGCTGCCGTTCTCGCGCCTGGTGACCCTCAAGTGGTTGCCGGTCATGGCCACCAGTCACTACGAACTGGAAAAGAACCCCACCACCGAAAAATGGTTCGCCGCCAGCAAAGACGTGTCGCCGCTCAAAGGCGTGGCGAATATCGGCTACAGCCGTTCGGTCAGCGGCAACATCGAATTGCTGCCGCTGGAATTCAAGGATGACACCTCCTCGGTGAGCTTCTCCGGCGCCAACCTGGAATTCGACAGCAGCGCCGAAGGCCAGAAGGTCAAGGCTGATGGCTTCATGAACAGCCTCAAGGTCGCGGCGATCGATGCCAATGGCGCACCGTTCGAAGCGGAACTGGCTGGCCTGACCGTCGCCAGCAACCTTGAAAAGTCCACCTTTGGCTTTTACACCGGCCAGAACACTGTGGAGCTGACCGACACCAAGGTCACCTTCGGCCCGCAGAAAGCCGTGCTGACCCTCAAGGGCTTCGAGCAGAAAGATTCCACCCAAGCCAAGGACAACAACCTGGCCGGTCGCGTCGACTACAAAATCGACGAGATCGGTTACCAGGGCAAGCCGGTCGGCTCGGCGGCCATGGCTGTGAGCATGAAGAACGTCGACATCCCGGCGATGCTGGTGCTGACCAAGCTCTACCAGGACAAAATGCAACCGATGCAAGCCGCTGCCGCTGCCGGCCAACCGGTACCGGAACTGCAATTGACCGAAGCCGAGCAGGCCCTGGCCGAAGCCAACGTCAACCAGGTATTGGCTGCCAAGCCGCAACTGGCGGTGGAAAACCTGTCGCTGAAAACCACCCACGGCGAAAGCAAGTTCAACCTGGTGGTCGACCTGGCCAAGCCAACGTCTATGGAGCTGCCGCCGGTTGAGCTGGGCAAGCAGATGATTGCGCTGCTCGATGCCAACCTGACCCTGTCCAAGCCGATGATCAGCGACGTGGCCGCCCTGCAAGCCCAGGTCGGCGGCGTGACTGACCCCAAAGCCATCGAGCAGCAATCGCAGATGGCGGCCGAGATGGTCAGCGGCATGGCCGTCGGCACCCAAATGGCAACCCTGGTGGGCACCGATGTGGTTTCCAAGCTGCACTACGCCAATAACGAAGTGACTTTCAACGGCCAGAAAATGACCGTTGAGCAGTTCCTCAGCTTTGTGATGTCCAAGGCCGGTGCGGTCAGCGGCGCCCAGTAAGCGCTGAAAATGCAGTAAAAAATGTGGGAGCTGGCTTGTGTGGGAGATTCTATGGTTGAGGGGCAACCCTCAACCAACTTTTGGCTGATATT